>NZ_JAUZUX010000016.1:0-128967 GCF_031844285.1 Enterobacter sp. BRE11 | reverse complement strand
AGCGGTTAATGGAAGGGTACCAACGAAAGATGAGCTTGTCGCTCTCCATTCTTATTGGGGAGATATGAAGAATTATGGCTGGAATACTGAGCCCGATTTGCCTTACAGAACCAGCAATACGCTGAGCTCTGGCGGCGCGGGAGATACAATCGCGGTATGGTTGGCGAGTGGAGAGGTCGATGAACAGCCCTATAATGCCTGGAACGCATGGAAGCTCCGCTGCATCTCAAATTAATGAGGTGTAAATCTTTCGCGCAGGCTGTGCGTGATAATATCAAGATAAGTGGCGACGCTTATGATGACACGGCCGCGACCAACAAGGTGTTTGACCGCTTCAATATTAAACGCTTCGAAATAACGGTTACCGCTTATACAGGTTTCAGCGTTATTTCAAACACTGCTGAAGTGGCTGCAAAATCACTGCTAATTCAGGCAGCCTTTCACAAGATAATCATTGAGGATACTAAGTGCGCATAATCATGATTATGTTAAATAGACTATGCGGTTGGTTTCGGTTAGCGATGTGCGGGCTTCAGCATTAAAAAATCCCCCTTTCCCCTGCTGAACCCCGCCTTAAGACCTTTTATTTCACGGCGCTTTCCGCCCGTTTAATGGCGGCCTGTAGTGCGGACGCGTTAGCTACGCCGGGAAAGACGCTGACATTGTCGGCGTTAGCGCCGCTGATCGGCATGACGATTAGGCCAGGCGTCCCCTGAAATCCAAGGTTTTGCGCCAGCGCATCTGTCCGCGCCACCACATCAAGCATGCTATTCGGATTACCTTTTGGCCTGCCCGCAGTTGAGGCCGCTTTTTTAATATCCGCCTGCGTCAACTTGCCTTCCTGATGGCCCGTAGCAAATAGCGCGTTGTGGTAGGCCAGATAGGCGTCGACTCCTTTTTGCTGCCAGATCATCAGCCCCGTCTCCGCTGCGGTCAGTGACGGCTCCCATCGCGAAGCAAAAATGGGCCACTCCATAAAGATATAGCGCACCTCTGGATGGGTTTGCATCAGCGACTGAATAACAGGCGCCTGTCTGGCGCACATGACGCACTGATAATCGAAAAATTCAATCAGCGCCACCTTAGCATCTGCCGGGCCTGCTGCAGGAATGGCGGGATCGTTTAATAACGCATCCTGACGCTGAACCACGGCTGCGGTAATGGCCTTGATCAGCTTTTCATGCTGTAAAATATCCAGTTTTTCGCTGACTTCGAGCAGCACTTCGGGATGCGCCAGCAGATAGCCTTTTGCGATTGCGCCAATCTGCTCTTCCTGCTCGGGCGTGAATTTATCCGCCGTGTGCTCAGATGCTGTGGGGGCAGTTGTTTGCGCTTCAGGTTTTGAAACGGGCTCAGGCTGCGTGGTTGACGAAACCGGTGCCGCAACAGCCTGCGTTGCCTGTCGATTCGCCGCAGCTGGAGATGATGAGGCTTCAGCGGCAGGCTCGACCGGGTCCGCGTTGACCCTTTGAGAAGGCTGTTCCGGGCCGGTGGAAGCGCCTGCTTTGCCTGACGCAACAGAAGGATCCTGTGTCGCTGAAGAAGATGCCGAAACAGCTGCCTCAGCGGTTTGCGCTTCAGGTTTCACGGGCTCAGGCTGCGTGACGGGCGAAGCAGGCGCCACAACCGCCTGCGCTGTCTGTTGATGCGCCGCCGGTGCAGACGTAGAGGCTGCAGCGGCAGGTTCTACAGGGCCCGCCTTGACGCGTTGGGAAGGCTGTTCCAGGACGGTGGAAGCGTCTGCTTTACCTGACGCGACAGGGTGATCCTGTGACGCCGTGGAGGATTCAGAAGCAGCCGCGTCGGCTGCCAGGGCGGTATGGGTAGTGATGCCAGCCGCTAGCATAACCGTGAGGGCAATATTGGTCATTTTCACCATGCGATAAGATCCCAAAAAAAGTCTGATGCCTGACCAGGCGATAGCCGACTATTTTTGCTGAATGCGTTCTGCGCTGAATTGACGAGCGTCATCCTGTAGCGCTGTTTATTAAACAGAGAGATAACGGAAATCAATTAGTTAAGGAGGGAAAAGAACAACTCGGTTACCGGCCTGGCCGAAAAGCGCGGCAGCAGGCCGGTGAAGCAAAAGCGCCCCGCTAGCCGCTAAATGCAGGCAGCAAATTGAACCAGCTCAGCGTCCACGCCAGGATATTCAATGCGCCAAAGGTTATCACTACCGCTGGCGCAAGCGTGCTCCACGCCCCTGCACTTTCCTGTCGCGCAAAACGTCTGCGCGCGTTGATATAGAGTAATGCCGGCACAATCACCGCCCAGAGCGTGGCGAAGAGCCCGGCGAAGCCGATAGCGGCGAGAAAGCCGTCTGGAAACCACAACGACGCGCTCAGCGCGGGCACAAAGGTCAGCAGGGCCACCTTGAAACGCGCCAGCGGCGTCTCGCCCAGCTTCAGGCGATCGGCGATAAAGTCAAAAAGGCCAGCCGTTACGCCCAAAAACGACGCGATCACCGCAAAATGGGAAAACAGCGTCATCATTAAGCTCAGCGCGCCGACATGCAGGCGGTCGCGTAAGGAGGCCAGCAGCGCGGCGATATCCCCGCCCGCCGCCACCACGGCGGGAAAAGCGGCGCGCGGCAGATTGCCCATGGTACCGGTAATCCAGAACAGATAGATAATCAGCGACATCAGGGTGCCGAACACCAGCGCGCGCCTCACCCGCTTCTGCTCGCCGCCATAGTAGCTTATCAGGCCCGTAATATTGCCATGATAGCCAAACGAGGCGAGGCAAAACGGCAGGACGCCAAAGGCATAGCGCCAGTAGCCGCCCTCGCTGTTGTCGGCGTTAAAGAGCGTAAGCGGATCGACCTGGATGAGCAGCCCGCCGAAAACCGTCACCAGCAGCAGAAGTTTGGCCAGCACGCAAAAGGTCATAATCCTGCTCACCCCTTTTGTGCCCAGCCAGACGACAAGGGCGACGCACAGCGTCAGGATCGCTTTTGCGCCCGCGGTGGAGACAGGCAAACCGGCAAGATTAAGCGAGTGCTGATAGACTGGCCCGCTGGCCGAAATATAGGCATAGGTCAGAATGCCCAGCACAAACAGGATGCTCAGGCCGTTGAGCGCCGCCCACCGCCGCCCTAACAGCGAGCGCGTTAAGGTATCGTAGCCGGAGCCCAGCGGAAAATAGCGGCTCGCCTGCTGGAACAGCAGTCCCGACAGCAGCATACATCCCCAGCTTATCAGCAGTATCAGCAGCGACCAGCCGAACCAGGCGCCGGCCATCACCACAGGCAGCGTAAACATCCCTGCCCCCACCACCGTCCCGCAGATAATCATCGCGCCCCACCATACCGAGGGTTGACGCTGTGTTAATGCTGTTTCTGACATTACGTGTTCCGATAAAAAATTTAAGCCTGCACCAGGCGAGCGATGGCGAGAGCATAACGCATTAGCTGACGATCCTCTCCTGGCAGACCATCCACAGAAAAACCAACAGAGAGCTCGCCCGCTCTTCCAGGCTCCAGCCAGAACGGAACGGGCGCCGGCGTTTCACCCGTAAGGGCGGCGTCGAGCAGCACGATATCTGAAACGCCAGGCGCAATAAAGCCTGACGTATCCCGAATGTGGGAAACCGGCCAGTACCGGCTACCATCGCGAATCTGCGGGCGTTGCTGTTGTCCTTACAGGAAAAAGGCAGGCCAAAGTAAGATGGCTGCGGGGAAAGGTATCGGCATGGCAATAGTCCAGCACCGCACTCAGCAGACGCGCCGTTTCGTAAATGTGCATACGATCGTCGCGCTGCAACCCCCCAGCCACGCTTCAATAGTGATGTGTGGTTCTTCTGTAGTGCGCAAACAAAACTTTTCTTGCGTCAGGCTTTCCTGCCGATCGGAGTAAGCCGCGCGGATCGCTGAGGAAGGTGAGCGTGAACGCCCGAACGGCTTCGCCCAGAGAACGAATAGTCGTGATGACAAAACGCTTCATAATGATTCCGCTACCGCCGTTTCTTGCAGGTAGCGCCAGCGAGGCTCGCCTGAATCAAAATCAATAATGGCGATCGACCAGCGGACATGCGTGGCGCCTTGTTCATAATGGGTTTCGCGGTAGCGGCAGGTTACCGAGGTTTCCGTCTGGGCGAGCGTTTCGCAGGCGTCCGTTTCAATACGCAGGTCTGGCCGTATTCCTGTGTTGTTACGGAAAAGGCTTTCCACTTCGGATAAGCCGACAGGCTCTCCCTTAATGGTAACCATGCTGAAAGAGTCGCTGAAGCTGGCGAGCAGCCGGTCAAGGGCTGAGGGATACCCAGCGCGCCCGGTAAATACCTCTTCAATCCACTGATGCAGTTCAGTCACGCTGTAATGTGCGATTAACTCTCTTTCCGATCGCATAAGACCTCCGATTTTTGGCTAAGATTGATGAGTCCGAGCAGAGGAAGTAACCCCAGCCCGGCGGCAATAAGAAACACAGAATGGTAAGCTGACGTCATTGTGGTGGACTGCTGCAGCAGGTTGAATAACAGGGTAAACACCGCGGCGCCTGTGCTGAAAGAAATTTGGCGGTTCAGATTCCAGATGGTGCTGGCGCGTGCCAGGCGATCCCCTTCAAAATCCATCATCGCGGTAGTCTGAGCGGTATTGGCCGCTATACCGCCCCCCATTCCCATGAGCAGATAAGCGCAAACCAGAAACAGAAGATCGTGGGACGCCTCGGTGACCGACAGCACCGCAATACCGGCGGCGTGCAGCAGCAGACCTGCCAGAAAAAGCGGCGCGGCGCCGGTGCGGTTATATAAATGACCGCATAGCGTCATGGCGCAGAAAGAGCCGCCCGCATAGAGCACCATCAGTGAGCCCGTTTCGCTCGCTGTCCAGCCCAGCACCTCCTGCACGAAAAAAATATTAAGCAGATTGACGCCGGTAAAAATGCCCGGCACTGCGTAATAAACGATGACGGAAAAGCGCAGATGCGCGTTTCCAAGCACGCTTAAATCCAGCACAGGGTTAGCCTGGCGGCGGTAGTGCAGCACATAAGCAAACGCCAGCGTTATGCCCGCCAGAACCAGCCCCAGAGGCAAGCTCTGGTGAGCAGAGTCAGCATAAAAGGACATGCCTGACAGTAGCGCCGTCAGCGCCAGACTGATAATAATCAGACCAACAATATCGGGCCGGCGCGCCGTGATTTTTTCAGACTGGATCCACAGCAGCGCCAGCGCAGCGGTCGCGAGGCTGAAAGGAATATTGCAAAGAAAGACCCAGCGCCAGGAGAGATGGTCGACAATTGCCCCGCCAGCAGCCGGTGAAATGGCTGGAGCGATAAGGGCGACAGCCATCACCAGCGTGGAAATTCTGGCTCTTTCATCCTTTTTAAACAGGCCAAAGGTCAACGCCTGCCCAACGGGGATCAGCAGTCCTCCTCCTACACCCTGGATAAAACGAAATAACACCAGGCTGCCAAAGTGGTCAGCCAATCCGGAAAGCAGCGCGCCCGCAGAGAATATCAGCATGGAAGCTGCTATTGTCAGACGCGCGCCAAAGCGGCTGGCAAGCCAGTGGCTAAGAGGAATAATAAGCGTCAAACCAAGAATATAGCTATTAGCTACCCAGGCAACGCTGGAAGCTGAGACCTGTAATTCACGCGATATGTCAGGCAAGGCGATAGCCGACATAAATATATTGATACAGTCGATAAAAAAACCAGCAAGGAAAACACAAGCAATGCGATAGCGATACGTCATTTTGACCTCCGACGCGGAGTCTAAGGCGGCTTGACGTTGAGAGTCGATTAAATTAAATTAAACGCGGTGTTTACTTAAAATTAACAGTTAATGTTTAACCATTTAAACCGAATTCAGACATTTATCGCGGTCGTCGACTGCGGTTCCTTTACGCGCGCGGCAGAGCGTCTCTTTATCAGCAAAGCCATGGCGAGCATTCATGTCAAATCGCTTGAAGAGGCGCTTAAGGTTCAACTGTTAATCCGCAACTCGCGCGGTATTATCCTGACTGAAGCAGGGGAAGCGCTTTACAGAGATTTCTGCGAAATATTCATTAACATCCAGAGCTCACTTGAAAATATTTCTGACAGCCACAGGTCGCTCTCTGGCGCCTTGAATATTACGTCAACTACGGAATTTGGCGAACAATATATCATTCCGCTGATTGGGGATTTCTGCCAGCTACACCCTAACCTGGGCATTAACTTTTACGCAGACTCATCTTTAAATGATTTAATTTCCGATCGCCTCGACTTAGCTATCAGGCTTGGCACACTACGTGATTCGGAATTAAAAAGTCGCAAGTTAGCCAGCTATGATATTTTGCTTGTCGCCTCGCCTGAATGGCTGGTAAATAACCCATTACGCTCTGTCAACGATTTAAACAGCGTGTCCTGGATCGCTAACAGTAATTTACAGCCACCGACGCAGTGGACGCTGCGTCATAAAGACGGAACGTCGACAGATATACGCGCCATCGCGAAATATCACTCCAACTCGTCAACCGCCATTAGATCCATGGCCATTGCCGGTCTTGGCGTTGCCATTCTTCCGGAATGGATGGTTCGCGAGGAGCGTGAAGCAGGCAAGCTGATCCCGCTGTTTGCGGACTACGCCTTACCCGCGCAGGACATTACCATAGTCTATGCAGGCGACCATCGCATTCGGCTTAAGTGCCGAATTTTCATCGACTTTCTAATTAAAAACATAAAAATATAATTCTCTGCGCGCCTGAAATCGTTTCCTGCAAAGAAGTGATCGTCACGCTTGACGCGCTGCAGCGGGCACAATTAGGATAAGATCGTTTCCTAATATCGCTAAGCGGCAGGCATGCCGCCATTATCAACCCGCAGCGCTACCCCACTTTCATTGCAGACAAGGAATAACGCCATGATCCACGGTTCAATGCCGCCCGCGCCACAGGGTTTTAGCCACAAATTCGCCGCCGTCAACGGGTTACGCTTTCACTATGTTGAAGGGGGCGCGCCTGGCGAGCCGACCGTGGTGCTGATGGCGGGTTTTCCAGAAAGCTGGTACGCCTGGCGTCACGTGATGCCCCAACTGGGGAGCCGCTTCCATGTTATTGCACTCGATTTGCCCGGTCAGGGCGACAGCGATCGCCCGTTGGAGGGCTATGACACACAGACTGTCGCTCGCCGCACCCACGATCTTCTCGACCATCTGGGCGTCAGGCGATACAGCCTCGCCGCCCATGACGTCGGCGCGTGGGTCGCCTTTCCCTATGCGCATCTGTTTGCGGAAGAAGTGACGGCGCTAGCGCTGATGGATGCCGGTATCCCCGGCGTGACGCTGCCGGATAGGCTGCCTGCGGCCTCGCCTGATGCCTGGAAGACCTGGCACTTCGCTTTTCACGCCGTGCCCGATCTCCCTGAGGTTCTGCTTGAGGGGCGTGAACGCGCCTACCTGGAGTGGTTTTTCTGGACGAAGACGGCCAGTCCGGCTTGCTACGGCGAAGAGGTGGTTGCCGAGTATCTGAGGATTTACGGCGCGCCCGGCGGCATGCGAGCAGGACTGGCCTTTTACCGATCGGCGGCGCTATCGGCTGAGCAAAACCGGGCCTTCGCGCAAAAGGGTGGACTCACCATGCCGGTGCTTGGCTTAAGCGCCGATCAGGGGTCAATCCCGGATATGTCTGCCCTGCTGCGCGCGTTTGCCGTTGACGTCACGGGCGAAACAATCAAGGCGTGCGGCCATTTCCTGCCCGAGGAGCAACCCGACGCCGTCGCGGACGCCCTGACGCGATTCTTTTCGCGCCAGGCGGCCTCAGCGCGCGCGTCCGTTCAGGAGATCGCCCGCGTGTAACCGCGCTACTCTCCTCCCCGCAGCGTGATGCGCGTCAGTTCCGACGGCCGCCCTAACCGGATCGCCATGCCGGGCCAGAGGGCGGTGCCGTTATTAACGTAAAGCTGCATGCCCTCCACTTGGTAAAGCCCGGAGACAAAACCGCCGTTGGGTTTGGCGAAGAGCCGGTCAAAGCCGGCGATCAGCCCGCCATGCGTATGGCCCGACAGCTGTAAATCGACCTGCTGCTGCGCATTCTGGCGCGCGTTGCGCGGCTGGTGGTCGAGCAGAATAACCGGGGCGTTTTTCGGCGCGCCTTTTAACGCCAGTGCCAGATCGGGGCCGTCCGCCTCTCTCCGCGATGCAGAGATGTCAGGCAGGCCCGCAATCACCAGCTCCGCTGCGCCGCGTTTGACTATAACGTGGCTGTTATGCAGGGTCGGCAGGCCCAGCGAAGCGAGGTGCTCGGTCCAGCGCCGCTGTTCAAAAAAGTATTCGTGATTGCCGGTAATGGCGTAAACGCCGTCCGGCGCGTGCAAACTGGCAAGCGGCGCCACATCCTGCCTGCGGTTTTGCACGGTACCATCAATCACATCGCCTGTTATAACGATGAGGTCGGCATTAAGCGCCATGGCCCTGTTGACCATCTGCGTGGCCCAGGCGGCATTAAAGAGCTTAGTGATATGCAGATCCGTCAGCTGAAGAAGCTGGTAGCCCTCAAACTCGCGCGGTAGATGATTAATTCTGATGGTGATCTCTTTCACCGGCGGCACGCGTATCGCCTGCTGTACGCCAACGGCCGCCAGCGCCATAGCCAGCAGCGCCGCCAGATAACGCACCATCGGTGCAATCTCCAGCGGGTGCCCGATCAGAAGCGACAACAGCGCCACCGCGTCAATCATCATCTGCAGCAGTGCAAGAAACAGCACGGCGCCGAACGCCCAGTTGCACAGAATGATCAGCGCGCGGGGCATCTCCGGGGAAAAGATGCCGCCTGCGGTGAAGCGGCTGATCAACAGGTATTGCGAGGCCAGCAACACCAGTGCTGATAAGAGGATTTTTAACGCCAGCGGCATCGCTAACGGGAGAAGGAAACGCACGATGACATACCAGCTCGGTATACTGAAAATCAGATGAAACATGGATCGTCCCTGGGTTACAGGCGCTTGTTCAGCGCGAAAAGGAGTCTGACAGAATGGTGTAACGCGTGCTCAGGCGTTTAAGCGTAGCACGAATGCGGCTGGTCGCTTCGTGATGATCCCAGGCGTTGATGGCGTGAAAGGATTGCGCTGTAGGGGCGTTCAGCCACGCCTCGCGTGAAATCGCAAAGGCGCGGCTGAAGCGAAGAAAATTACATAATACCGGCGACGGATTTCGCCAGCTGGGCTTCCAGCACCGGCTTAGCCTCTTCAAATTTC
The DNA here is from genome assembly GCF_031844285.1 of Enterobacter sp. BRE11. NCBI lineage: Bacteria > Pseudomonadati > Pseudomonadota > Gammaproteobacteria > Enterobacterales > Enterobacteriaceae > Enterobacter > Enterobacter sp. BRE11. Next base: position 119,797 of record NZ_JAUZUX010000016.1, on the reverse strand, counting down.
AGGTTGACCTTATTGGCGTTGGAGACCACGCGCGTCTGATATTTCACGCGGTTGCCCTCTTCGCTGCTGGTCTGCAGCTTAATACCGGCGTTCCCCTGACGCAGCGCACCGATATTTTCGGTGGTGACGGTGGATTTGCTGCGCTCGGAGATTTGCAGATCGGTCACCATCGTGAAGTTTACGTCCTCGATCAGCGCATCTGCCGCCATGCCTGCCAGCCCGGCCGCGAGGCCAATTCCCAGGACAGCACCGCCCGAGTTGCTGTTATAAGCGGTAATGCCAGCACCCAGCGCCGCGCCGGTGGCAGCGCCCTCATAGCCCGTCGACAGGAAACCCTGCGACTGACGCAGATCCATTTTTTCTGCCTTAAGCACGTTGGCCTGAATCCAGTAATAGGCTGTGTCGGGTGAGGATGTCACGGTGTAGCCTTTAGCGCGCAGATCCTGTGCCAGTAATGTCTGAAGATCGCTCATATCTTTGTCTGACGTGTTGCGCACCTGCAGATAAACCGTTTTTTCGTTTGACGGCTCAAGCCACACTGTCTGGCTCATCTGCGTTTTGACGTCGAGATTACGTTTCTTGATGGCCGTTCCCATTGCGCTACAACCTGAGAGAACCAGACATGATGCGACGACAGCCGCCACAACGGTATTGCGGTGTTTCATTTACTGCTCCTTGTTAAATTAAAAAACGGGGCAGTCTCGCCCCGACGCGCACTCCGGTGAGGGATATAATTGAAAACGCATCCTCTACCGTCAGAGTGGCGGGATGATTATCGGCCGAAAGGTGAGAAACTTAAATCTATTTCATCGGTATGGCCGGATCGCAGAGGGATTTTTGGCGGGCTAAGCCCGCCAGGCGGGCGCTCAGGGTCACTGGCAACAGGAGAATTGATAAAGGAAACGCCACGATAGAGGCCTGGCCGGCGAACACAGCGCGGCCTGGTGACGATTAACCGCGATATCCGTCAGCCAGCAGCCCAAACAGCCGGTCGTACCGCCACGCGTTATTCAAATTGTTCAGACAAGGTTCTGCCTTTTCAAATAGGCCGCCAGCCGATGTTTGAATCGACGCGTCTGAAAACCTATTTCACTCCAGACATAGAGCGGCGACTTAATGAAAATCTCCCGCTCTTCAGCACGAATTTGCGCACATTTTTCACAGCGGAGACAGCTGTCGTAAAACCAGAAATATTCGTCCCGACTTAAAAGCGCGCGGCAGTGCCTGCAGTAAGCTCCCATACATTCCTTATTATCTGATGCGTTGCTCGCGTTCAAATCAGCATTGAACGCCTGACTGTTAAATGCGGCCGTTTTGCCAGTGATGAAGTACCCAGTAACTCCCTGGTACTGCCCACCTTCGACCTGTTCCGCAATTTGACCTGTTGCCTCAACCTACGGGCACAGCGGCACTGGTAGCAATGAGAGTTATTCTCAAATATAGCGCTCTGCGAGCGCAGGCAGGATTTTTTCGCCAGCTAGTGGTTAAGGAGACGACAATGGCGCACGGGCGTCACGCTGGCGGCGCGGTGGCCGCCAGCAGCGCGAGTGCGTAATCGGGCCAGCAGGAAGCAGGCCTGACACTCGGTTTCCGTGCAGTACACATAAAAAAACCCGGCCTTTTGGCCGGGTCGCAGATTGCAGGCAAACGGTGGTGGTTTATCTGTCAGGTCGCTTTAAAAGCCTTCCAGTACAATTTTGCCACGCGCGCGGTTGCTCTCAATCAGCGCATGGGCGCGACGCAGGTTTTCCGCGTTGATGACACCGTAATGCTCGCCTTTAGTGGTACGCAGCGTGCCATCGTCGATCAGGCGGCGCACGTTTTCCAGAATCTCATTCTGGCGCGCCATATCCGGCGTCTGGAACAGCGAGCGGGTAAACATCAGCTCCCAGTGTAGCGAGATCGCTTTACGCTTCAGCGGCATCGCGTCGAGGGTGTCTGGATCGTCAATCACCGCCAGACGGCCCTGCGGCGCCAGCACTTCGACGATCTGCTGATAGTGCTTGTCAGTATGGGTCAGGCTGGCGACATAGCGTAGCTGCTCGACGCCGATTTCGTGCAGCCCTTCCAGCAGCGGACGGGAGTGATCGATCACGTCGTGTGCGCCCAGTTCGCGCACCCACTCGGCAGTTTCAGGACGCGACGCGGTGGCGATAACGCGCAGCCCGGTCAGCTTGCTGGCGAGCTGGGTCAGAATCGAACCGACCCCGCCGCCCGCGCCGATAATCAGCAGCGCTTCGTTCTCCTGCTCTTTCACCTCAAGGCGGTCGAACAGCAGCTCCCAGGCGGTTAGCGAAGTCAGCGGCAGCGCGGCGGCATCGGCGTTGCTTAGCGAAGCGGGCTTGTGACCGGCGATGCGCTCATCCACCAGGCCATACTCCGCATAGGAGCCGGGGCGATCGATGGCGCCCGCATAAAACACCTCGTCGCCGGGCTTGAACCGCGTCACGCTCTCGCCAACCGCTTCTACCGTGCCGACGGCGTCCCAGCCTAGAATGCGCGGCTGCTGTGTCGGCGCGTTGTTACGCACTTTGGTATCGACCGGATTGACGGCGATCGCGGCGATTTTTACCAGCAGATCGTGCGCGCCCGGCTGGGGCTGCGCCAGCGTGGTGTCGTAGAGCGATTGCGGATCGGCGATCGGCAATCCATTCTGGCTGTAGACGATAGCTTTCATCTCTGTTCCTTTTTGCAGTAATAAGTTTGCTGATGCTGGATAACAGCATAGGCGGGCTGCGCCGGGAGAAACACCTGCTGGCAACAGCAGCACTTTCACTGCGGGAGGGAAAATAGCCGTCCCGGCGGAAAACGGTGTCAAATGGAGCGGATAAAAAATCGGCAGTCGCACCGCTATAGATGTACAGACGTCTAGATGTAGATTATAGTCCTTTCCCTACGACAAAAGGGATCTGGCTTATGAACAAAAAAGTGCTTTCTATTCTGCTAGCCGCGTCAGTTACGCTGCTTAGCGCCTGTAATAAAGATGACGACAGCAAAATCAAAGTGGCTATCAACACCGGTCCTGACCAGACGTTATGGGAGACCGTTAAACAGGTGGCGCATGACAAATATCATCTGGATGTCGATGTCGTGGCGTTCAACGACTACGTGCAGCCGAATGAAGCGCTGTTTAATAAAGATGTCGATGCCAACGCCTTCCAGAGCCTGCCCTATCTGGAGATGCAGTCTAAAGAGCGCGGCTACCATTTCGCCGTGGTCACCAATACCTTCGTCTTCCCGATTGCTGGCTATTCGCGCAAAATCAAATCGCTGAATGCCCTGCCGGACGGCGCAACGATCACCATCTCTAACGAAGCGACCACGCTGGGCCGCAGTCTGCTGCTGCTGCAGGCACAGGGTCTCATCAAGGTGAAGCCGGAAGCGGGCCTGCTGCCAACCACGCTGGACGTGACCGACAACCCGAAAAAACTGAAGTTCGTCGAGGTCGATACGCCGCAGCTGGCGCGCACGCTTGACGATCCGCAGGTTTACGTTTCTATTATCAATAACAACTTCGCCGCGCTGGCGAATCTCTCCGCCTCGCGCGACGGCATGTTTATGGAAGGCAAAGCCTCGCCGTACGTGAATGCCATCGTGGCGCGCGAAGATAATAAAGACAGCCCCAATATCCAGAAGCTAAAAGAGGCGTTCCGCTCGCAGGAAGTGCTGGATAAAGCCAATGAGCTTTATAAAGGCGATATTATTAAAGGCTGGTAACTCCGCTCCGCCTCCGCCTGCCATACAGGTTGGGGAGGCGGTTCGCTCGCCTGTTTCGGCATGTCAAAACCCGCCAGAATGTAATCAAATGAAAATATCTTCGCTAAACCTTCGTTAAGTTATCAGCCGCTGTTTCCATAACATCTCATTAGCAATTAAAGCTAAAACGCATAACAAATTCTGGCGTTTATTACTTTCGTTACGACCGAAAACAGAGATAACCGTGCGTTAATGCCATAAGGAGTCGTCTGATGAAAGAGTTAGTGCAGGATGTTTTATCCATTTTCTCTCCGCAGAGCGTGAATCCCGTATTGATTCGTTCGGGCCTCACTCAGCGTGAAATCGCTTCCGTGCAGCCCTTCGCCGTAACGTCGGTGAGCTGGGCGACCTCTATGGAAGAGCTTAACGCCGCGTTTGTCCATAAAGCGCGTGAAGCGGGCGCGGTCGGCTATCACATTACCGATGTGGAATCGCATAAAGCGGGCAGCGACGGCCAGCCGCTACTGGCGGCGAAAGCGACGCTCTACACCATCCCCGACGAAAGCGACCATACGCCAGCGGCGGCGGGATTTATCCTGTAATCGGTCTGAATCGACGCAGACCTTAAACGCCCTCTTCTGTCTGTTATAAAACGCCCTTTCCTTTCAGGCTCAGGCGGCCCAGGCCGCCGCGGCCTTCACCCGGCTTTTTGCCTTCCACGCCTCCGTCAGCGTCTATCCCTGCTACCCTTTGACGACTTACCGGCTAGCCGTGCAGGCGGCGAGCCGACAGAACAGCACGTTATGGAAATCTTTTGGGTAGGAGCGTTATGACGTCTAAAGGAAAGGAAAACAGCGGCAACCTGCCGCCTCACAGCAATTACAGCGGCGTCAGCGTTCAGGGTGCGAGAACGCATAATCTTAAGGATCTCTCCTTCACCTTTCCCCGCAACGCCATGGTCGTTTTTACCGGCGTTTCGGGATCGGGCAAGTCGTCGCTGGCGTTTGACACGCTCTATGCAGAGGCGCAGCGGCGCTTTATGGAGTCGGTCGCGCCCCATGCGCGTCGCCTGATAGATCAGGCGTCGGCCCCCGACGTAGACAGCGTTGATGGCCTGCCCCCGGCGGTTGCGCTACAGCAGAGTCGGGCGGGCGTGCAGGAGCGCTCCACCGTCGGCAGCCTGACGCGCGTTTCTGCGACCCTCAGACTGCTCTATTCCCGCGCCGGAAAGCGGCCTGACGGCGTGCCTTTTCTGGCAGCCGAATCCTTTTCGCCTAACAACCCACAGGGCGCCTGTCCGGCGTGCCAGGGCATGGGCAGGGTGCATCAGGTGAAGCGAGAAGCGCTGGTGCCGGACGCCTCCCTGAGCATTCGAGAAGGCGCTATCGCTGCCTGGCCGCACGGCTGGCAGGCGAAAAACCTGCGCTCCATCCTGGAGGCGCTGGATTACGATATCGATGCGCCATGGGAAGCGCTCTCTGAACGGGACAGAGAGTGTATCCTGATGACCGATGAGCAGCCCTCGGTGCCTGTCTTCATGGGGCTTAGCGCCGAACAGCGTAAAGCGGCGATAGCGGCAGAGGTCGAACCCGCCTATACCGGCACCTATACCAGCGCCAGAAAATATGTGCTTCAAAGCTATGCAGGAGGCAAAGAGAGCGTCAAAAAGCGCCTTTCCCGCTTTGTCGCCGTAGCGCCCTGCACGCTTTGCCAGGGGAAAGGACTTAACCAGGATGCGCTCTCCGTGACCTTCGCAGGCTACGACATCGCTGAAATGGGCGAGCTGACCATCGCTGAACTCAAAGCGCTGTTTTCCCCGCTGGCGAAGGGTGCCTCTTCTCTCCTTCCTGAAGAGGCGGCGCTAAGGGAAGCCGCGATCCGCATGGCGGCGGATATGGGTGGACGGCTGGACCAGCTGGAAAATCTTGGCCTCGGCCATCTCTCCCTCGGCCGCAGGACAACGATGCTCTCCTCTGGCGAGCTACAGCGCATCCGGCTGGCGACGCAGCTGATCTCACAGCTTTTTGGCGTCATGTATGTGCTGGACGAACCGGCGGCCGGTCTCCATCCGGAAGATGTGCGCGCGCTGATCCACTCGCTGCGCGCGCTGCTGGCGGCGGGCAACTCCCTGGTGATTGTGGAGCACAATCTTGACGTTATTGCCGAAGCGGACTGGCTGACGGAAATTGGACCCGGGCCGGGCCGGCTGGGCGGCGAAATCGTCTATAACGGCGCGCCTTCAGGCCTGACGCGCAACGGCCAGTCAGCGACGGCAGACTACCTGCACGGCGACCGCTATCCCGGCCTGCGACAGCGCAGACTGCCTGAGCAGTGGCTGCAGTTTGAACAGGTAACCTGCAATAACCTTCACGCGCTCGATTTTTCGCTGCCGCTCGACAGAATGACCGTGATTACCGGCGTTTCTGGCTCAGGCAAATCGACGCTGCTGATTCGCGTCCTGCCCGCATTGCTCCAGCGGCTGGACAACAAGCCCGCCGACGAAGAGGAGGATGAGGAGGATGCCACTACGGCGGTTCAGGGCAAAGTGGTTGCCGGCGGTGCTTCTCTGAAGCGGCTGGTACGTATCGATCAGCGCCCTATCGGCCGCACACCGCGTTCTAATCTTGCGACCTATACCGGCTTTTTTGATACCGTCAGGCGGCTGTTTGCCGAGACCGATGAGGCGAAGAGGCGCGGCTTCGATGCCAGCCGTTTTTCGTTCAATCTGCCCGCTGGCCGCTGCCCCGCCTGCGAAGGACAGGGGCTCATCACCATTGAGCTGCTGTTTATGCCGCAGGCGAGCGCGCCCTGCTCCACCTGCGGCGGCGGTCGCTATAACGCCGAGACGCTTGAAGTGCGCTGGAACGGCAAAACCATTGCCGACGTGCTGGCGCTGACGGTAGACGAAGCCGCTGAGTTTTTCAGCGACAACAGCACTATTCAGCGTTCGCTCACCGCGCTTAAGGCACTGGGTCTGGGCTACGTGACGTTAGGCCAGCCAGCGACGGAACTGTCAGGCGGGGAGTGCCAGCGCATCAAGCTCGCCTGGGAGCTGCAGCGCGCGCAGCGCGGCAAAACGCTCTATCTGCTCGACGAACCCTCAACCGGCCTGCATCCCTCAGACATGGATAAGCTGATGCGGGTGCTGGATCAGCTGGTGAAACGGGGCGATAGCGTGGTTATGGCGGAACACGATATGAGAATTGCCTCTGAGGCTGACTGGATAATCGATCTTGGCCCGGGCTCGGGGGAAACGGTGGTCATATCGTGGCCGCCGGGACGCCGGAAGCGGTCAGCCGTGCAGAGAACAGCGTGACCGCGCCCTATTTAGCCCGGTGGCTTAAAAACAGGCGCGGCGATCCGCAGACGTAGCGCGAGAGATGATTTCGCGGCTCGCGAAAATCCAGCCCTTTAACAGACAAACCAGCAGGCAGCCGGAAACATGTTATTTCCGGCTGCCTGCCACGCGCGACAGAAATACGCGAGCCCTGAAAAGATCCTGTTCGAACGCAAAAGCGCCCCCTTTTCGCTGCCTGAAAAAAAAACTGCACAGCAGCAAATAGAGTATTACTGCTATTTAAGTATGTTGTAACTATAGGCAGGCTGGATGTTATTCTGGTTTTATCTGACCTGACCCCACCTGCTTACGCAACACAATAAACCTTGTGATAAATCAATATTGGAACTTGCTGCTATTGAAACAGCATCAGGCAGATGCTATAACTGCGCCGTGTCTGTTACTGGAGTACAATCCGTCCACCGATGAGAAGCAACAGCGTGGATGTCTTGTTTATTTTATGCGCGTAGCGTTTATCAATCTTTCTCATTTCCTCTGCTCTCTTTCCGTCTGCAATATCGCCGATCGGCACTGGCGTAGCGCCCTGTAGCCTCCTCTCCTCGTATCCCTATGCCAAAAGGAACTTGCGCCCGTGCGGTGCAGGTCGATTGAATTATTACGACAGGAGTGAGCCATGTTTGCATGGGTTTTATTATTACTTGCTATTTTTAGCGAAATTATCGGCACGCTGGCGATGAAATGGTCCAGCGTCGACGAAAGCGGTTCAGGTTATTTAATCATGCTGGTGATGATCGCCTGCTCCTATATTTTCCTGAGTTTCGCCGTCAAAAAAATTGCGCTCGGCGTCGCCTACGCTTTATGGGAAGGCATTGGCATCATATTAATTACGATATTTAGCGTCCAGCTGTTCGGAGAGCCGCTGTCGCCGATGAAAGTCGCCGGCCTGGCGGTGCTGATCGCCGGTATTATGCTGATCAAAACCGGTACCACGCAGAAAAAGGAGCCGCAGCATGTCATCCGCTGATATTACGCATATGCTCTGGCTGGCGCTGGCGATCCTGCTGGAGATCGCCGCCAATATCTTCCTGAAATATTCCGATGGCTTTAAAAAGCCGCTGCTGGGCATCGCGTCATTGCTCTCGGTGCTGCTGGCGTTCAGCGCGCTCTCCCAGGCGGTAAAAGGGATTGAGCTGTCGGTCGCCTACGCGCTGTGGGGCGGTTTCGGCATTGCGGCTACCGTGGCAGCGGGCTGGGTGCTATTTGGCCAGCGACTCAACGCGCGAGGCTGGGCGGGGCTCACCCTGCTGCTGGCGGGCATGATCTTAATTAAGCTCGCCTGATAGCGCGTAACGTCCTGCTGCTGCCGGACGTTACGGCTCCAGCCGCGCAGGAAATGTTTCCTGCAGCCAGCTAATAAAGACCCGCAGTCGATGCGTCACATAGCGATTTTGCGGGTAAACCACATGGAAGGGATAGCGCGCTGGCCGCCACGGCGCCAGAATCTCCACCAGCCGCCCCGCCTGGATATGCGCCGCGGTAGCATAGGTGAAGGTCTGTACGATACCCATGCCTGCCAGCGCCGCCGCCAGATGCGCGTTGCTTTCGTTTACCCCGACGCGATACTCCGCCTTAATCTCCGTTTTCTCTCCGTCGCGCGCAAAGCGGAAGGGAAAGGCGCGTCCGCTCTGCGGCGAAAGGTAGCTGATCAGCCGGTGGCCATTTTTCAGCTCCTCAGGATACGCCGGAACGCCATAGAGCTTAAGATAGGCGGGCGTGGCGCAGGTGATAAGGGTGGCAAAGCCGATCTGGCGCGCGATCAGCGAGGAGTCGTTTAACGGCCCGCCGCGGATCACGCAGTCGACATTATCGCTAATCAGATCGACCGCGCGGTCAGCGACGCCGAGATCGATATGAATATCGGGATAGCGCGCCATAAAATCGGGCAGCGCCGGGATCAGCACCTCGCTGGCGGTCGAGCCGCCAACGTCAATGCGCAGGAGACCGCGCGGCGAGCAGCGCGCCACGTTAAAAGAGGCGTCGATATCCTCAAGATCGTGCAGGACGCGCAGCGTTTTCTCATAATATTCCTGCCCTTCCGGCGTCACCGTAACGCGGCGCGTGGTACGCTGCAGCAGACGGATGCCGAGATGCGCCTCCAGCTCCTGCACCAGCTTGCTGAGCGTGGCGTTCGGCATATTTAACGAGTCCGCCGCGCGGGTAAAATTGCCCGCTTCCACCACGCGGGCGAACGCCCGAATCGCCATCAGCTGATCCATCATCCCTCCTGATCTTCGATTATCCACCCACAGAAATAGTGCTTTTCATTTTACAGGATTTTTCAATAAAGCCGGAAGGGATAGATTGCTCCTCAGCGCTGCAGTGACCTGGCGCTGCGACCCTAACCTATATGCTTAAAGAGGAAACGATCATGACTCACGCACTTAGCGGCAAAATCGCCTTAGTCACCGGCGGCACCAGCGGTATCGGCCTGGCATCAGCACAGCAACTCGCCGCACAGGGCGCGCGCGTTTTTATTACCGGACGCCGTCAGGAAGCGCTGGATGATGCGGTCGCGCTTATTGGTTCTGCCGCGACCGGCATTCGCGCCGACGCCTCGCTTCTCACCGATCTGGATGCGGTCTACGCCGAGATAGCGCGCAGCGCCGGCCACCTGGATATTCTGTTCGCCAATGCAGGCGGGGGCGACATGCTGCCGCTGGGCGCGATTACGGAAGCACATTTCGACCGTATCTTCGCCACCAACGTGCGCGGCGTGCTCTTTACCGTACAAAAGGCCCTGACGCTGCTGGTAGACGGCGCCTCGGTAATTCTGACCTCATCCACGACTTCGGTGCAGGGCACCGCCGGATTCAGCGTTTACAGCGCCAGCAAGGCGGCAGTGCGCAACTTCGCCCGCTCATGGGCGCTGGACCTTAAAGAACGCGCTATCCGCGTTAACGTCGTCAGCCCAGGGCCGGTGCGTACGCCAGGCCTGGGTGAGCTGGTGGATGAAGCCAGCCGCCAGGGCTTGTTCGACGCGCTGGCAGCGCAGGTGCCGCTAGGTCGCTTGGGCGAACCCGAAGAGATTGGCAAGGTGGTCGCCTTCCTCGCCTCTGATGCAGCCAGCTTTATCAATGCGGCTGAACTCTTTGTCGACGGCGGTATGGCGCAGGTCTAAGGCTGATGCCCTGCAGGAAATTGTCTGCAGGGCCTTGCTGTAAACAGAAGTTGTACAGCCTAAGAAGCGTCCTGAAAGCACTTGACGTTTTGCTCGCTTTAACGACAATACAAAGAGTTAACTAAGTTCATGCTCATTTGAGAGCATTTTTTGCAAAAAAGTTATCGCAATTTTTTTGCATATTCTTGTACACTTTTCCAATCGATGTACAGCTTGTCAGTTTTCTTAACTGATCATCGTTTAACTCATTTTGGGGTAAAATTATGCGTCAGAGCAGCAGCCTTCTCTCTTCATCCGAAGATATCGCACGTTATTTTCGTGAAGCCAGCCTGCCTTCCCAACAGGAAACGCTGGGCCAGATCGTTGTTGAGCTTCTCCGTGCGGGCAAAAACGTCAATCGTAAAGGGATTTGCACTAAGCTGGTTAGACGACTGGAAGTAGCCTCGACGGCGGAAGAAGAGCAACACTATCAGCGCCTTATCGGCTTATTATTGGGTCGTTAATACCCGATTATCGTTACGATTTCCGTTTTAACTGGCACGACCTTAGATATAAGCAGGCATTCGCTGGCTTCGGCCAGCACCAGCTGGGTGCGCTGGTTCTTTCTGTAGTCAACCGCACCTCAATCCTGCCCCAATTGCTGGGGCGTGCAGCGGGACACAGAGCAAATGTTATGTATAAAAGTAATGAAGAAAGACTGACCGATATCGTTATCGGCGAGGCGACGCTGGAGCTGCTGTTGTCTGACAAAGCGGTCTCCAGCCGTGCTTTGATGGACGTGCTGCAGCGCATGGCGGCCGAAGAGACGGATGAAGAGCGTCAGCAGGTTATCGCTCGCGCCATTAACGAGGTGCAGCAGAACCTCACCACACAATCTACTCAGTCTCGCGTGACATTACGCGATCGCAACAACAATGAGCATCACTTTAAGGGCGATGCGATACCTGGCGATAAACGCAGGCATTGATCCTCTCTTTTCCGGTTTTCCTTTAAGGAGCACTCGATGAATATTGCCTGTTTAGGTTGGGGCTCGCTGATCTGGAAACCGGGTGATCTTCCCGTTGAAGGCGCGTGGCATCAGGATGGCCCGCGCTTTCCCATCGAGTTCTCCCGCACCAGCGACGGCGGCGAGCTGGCGACCGCGATCTGCATGAACGCTCCGCCGGTGCCGGTGCTCTGGGCCAGGCTGGCGACGCAGGATTTAGGTCAGGCCTGCCTGCGACTGCGCGAGCGCGAAGGGATCCCTGATGAACGCGTCGACGGCATCGGTATTTTTTCCCTAACGGCGCATACGCCCGGCGTACTGGCCGAGTGGGCGCGCGCGCGCGAGCTGGATGCGATCATCTGGACCGGGCTGCCGCCGAAGCTGGGCAGCGTTGAAGGGTTCGTTCCCACGCTGTCGCAGGCGATAGACTATCTGCAGCAGCTGGAAGGCAGAGAGGCAGACCACGCGCGCGCCTATATTTTGCAGGTGCCCGCGCAGATCGATACCCCTTATCGTCGCGCGATTACCGCTCACTTCGGCTGGGATCGATAACCCCTCTGGTCAGCGCATAGTCATAAAGGCGCTGACTGGCGAGATTCTTCATTTTCACCTCGCACATGATATCGAAGGCGCTAAACGACAGCGCCCAGTCGTTAAGCGTCGCATTGAAATAGTAGTCGGAGTGCGCGCGCAGTTTGGTTTTCGCTACGCCCAGGCTGCTCTGATCGGGATAGCCCTGTTCCGGTATCAATCCTTCCTGCGAGATCGAATAGTGCAGCACCGGCTGAACGCCGCGCCATGACGCCAGAATCTGGTCGATACGGCTATCGTCTGGCTGAATAAAGTCGTTCTCTTTCACCCAGTGGTGGTGAATATCCAGCACAATGGGACAGAGCGCCCTCGCCTGCAGCACCTCATCCAGCGAACAGGAAATCTCATCATTTTCCACCGTCAGCATATTGCGCGCTTCAGGCGTAAGCTGACCAAAGGCCTGCTTAAACCCCTCGAAGCCTTTCTTGCCGTTCATATGGATGTTGATTTTAAAATCCTGAAACGTTTTGCCGTAGCCCATTAGTACGGCGCAGAGCGCATGGTACTCCACATCTTCGATCGCCCGCTGCACCACGTCGGGGTTATCCGACGCCAGCACCGAATATTGCCCGGGATGGAAAGAGAGACGGATGCCATGCTGACGCGCCAGCGCGCCACAGCGCTCAAACAGCGGGTAGAGATCGGGCAAAAATTCGCGGTAGAGCGGCATCGCTTCCGGCACGGTAAAGAGCGGCAGCAGATCGCTGCCGATACGCATCATGCGCAGGGTTTCAGGCTGGGTCGCCAGCGTTTCAAGCAGGCCAGCAAGATTCGTCAGGTTCAGGCGGGCAAGGCCGGCGATCAGCGCCATCTGCTCATCGCGCGGCAATCTGAGAAAGCGGGTACGGGTTGTGCTCTTGAACGGGAAATGTTGTTTGCCATCTGCATCCAGATATTTACACGCGAAGCCTAATTTCATATTTCCCCCTGTTAAACACAAACAGTAAGTTTAACAGTTATTTGAAAACCGGCTGGATGCAAGACGCGACAATCAGGAATGCCTGCGCAGAGGGCGCAGGCATCGCGGTCAGGCACTCGCTTTTTTCGGCCTGTTGCTGCTGTAGATAAAGAAGAGCGCAATCGCCAGGCAGACCACCGCCGCCAGCCGACCTGGCGAGAAGGCGATCGCCGGATTGCCTAACCAGCCAAAATTATCGATCAGCATGCTCATGGCGAGCTGGCCGAAGATCACCGCGACGGTGGCGACGGCCGTTCCGATACGCTGCACCGCCAGCACCATAATCACGATATAGGGAACGCCGCACAGCGCGCCCAGCAGCTGCCACTTGGGCACCTCCATCAGGCTCTGCGCCTGCGGCGGCTCAAAAAAGAAGATCAGCAGCGCCGTCACCACCGCGCCCAGCGCGAAGGTAAGAAAGGCGCAGCGGAAGACGCCGACTTTGGCGCCGAGCTGGCCGTTAATCGCCGCCTGAACACTCAGCAGCGCGCCGCCAAGTACCGCTAAACAGATCATAAAAATCGTCATATTAACCTCGGGCGACCAGCGCCAGTGCGATAACAATAAACAGCAGCGCAATGATGCGCTTGCCATCGATTCTGCGATGCGGCGTGCCCAGCAGGCCGAAGTGGTCAATCACCAGGCTTTTGAATACCTGACCGGCAAGAATGCCGATCATCGTCATGGCGATGCCGATCACCGGCGTCGCCAGCGTCAGGACCACCACGTAGCCAGGGCCTAAAATCCCGCCGAGCAGCTGCCAGCCCGGCTGGGCGAAAAACGACGGGCTGTTGCGCGGGCTGAAAAAGAGCATCAGCAAAAAGGTGAGCGCCGCGCCGACGCCAAAAATGCTGAACGTCGCCCAGAGATCGCCAACCTGCTGACCCAGCGGCCCGAGCAGCCCCGCCTCTACCGACAGTCCCATCCCGCCGGCGATAACCAGTAATAGAAAACAGCATAATAGCGTCGATTAAATTAAAAAACGCTATAGTGTGGCAAACACCTTTGCAGGAAATGCATTAATGGACGGCACCGGCTCGATTGATCTGCGCGCGCTGCGCTTTTTTCTTGGCGTCTACGACGCGCAAAATTTTTCCGTGGTGGCGCGGCGCGAAGGGGTCTCCGCCTCGGTGGTGTCGCGGACGATTCTCCAGCTGGAGGATGCGCTGGGGCAGCAGCTCTTCTACCGCAATACGCGCGCGGTGATCCCGACCGAAGCGGGTCGGCTCTTTATCGACTATGCGCGCGCCATCGACAGCCAGTTTAGCGACGCGCGACAGGCCTTGCAGGCGCGCTCGCTTCAACCGTCAGGCCTGGTGCGGCTTAATGCGCCCGTCTTTTTCGGCCAGCGGCATATCGCGCCCTGGCTGGCGGGCCTGTCGGCGCGCTATCCGCTGCTGGAGATTGAGCTGACGTTGACCGACGACTATGTCGACCCCCACCGCACCGCGACCGACCTTATCTTTCGCATCGGCACGCTTACTGACTCCTCGTTTCACGAGCGGGTGCTGGGCAGTCAGCGCTACTATCTGGCCGCCGCGCCAGACTACCTCGCCAGGCATGGCGCGATCGCCAGCCCGGATGCACTGAGCGAGCATCACTGTCTGGTCTACCGCGGCTTCGTGGGGACTAACCGCTGGCTGTTCCGACGCGACGACGCGCCCTGGGTGCACTATCCGGTTAGGCCGCTGCTGTCGTCGAACAACGCCGAGACCTTGCTGACCGCCGCGCTAGGCGGTATGGGAATGGTGCTTTTTCCTGACTGGCTCACGGGCGATCATCTGCGCACGGGCAAACTGGTCAGACTGCTGGAGGAGTATGAAGCGGGGATCTCTCCTGTGCCGCAGCACATTGCCGCCATTTATCCCAATACGCGTCATCCACCGCGCAGCGTGCGTGCGGTGATCGATTATTTTGTCGAGGTGTATGGTTCGCCACTCTACTGGCAACGCGAGGCGTCAAACGAGGCTCAGAAGGCGTAGATTATTACCCGGGCCAGCGCGAGAAAACAGGGGCGGCGGCAGATAACGCGTTTTCCATCCTGTCTGGCTCTATGGCATAAAACATTCTGACTGAGACGCAATAAAAAGCCGGGTCATAGCGTAACGGCCATTTTAAGCGAAGCGGTTAAGGCTGAAAAATTAGTTTCAGCGCGCCGCCAGATTCATGGATAAAATTAAAGCGAACCGGCAGCAGGTTATGACTTTTTTTTAGAAAACAGCCTCCGGCATACTTTTTTTTATTTCTGAAAAAAACCGCTAGACAATTCCTGCGCGACCTCTGTTAATGTGTGCCTCACAAAAGCCAAGACTGGAATTATCCATGCTGACAACAATAATTTATCGCAGCCATCTGGCAGACGACGTGCCTGTAAAAACGCTGGATAATTTAGCTACACGCGCCAACAGCAAGAATGAAACCTATGACGTTACCGGCATTCTGCTGTTTGACGGCACCCATTTTTTCCAGCTTCTGGAGGGTTCCGATGCAGCGGTATGCGCCATATATGAACGCATCTGCGCAGACAAGCGTCATCATAACTTAGTGGAGTTAATGTATGACTACTCGCCGTCGCGCCGCTTCGGCAATGTCGGCATGGAGCTGTTTGACCTGCGCAAATATGACAAAGAGACGGTGCTGCAGGCGGTGCTTGATAAAGGCACCTCAAAATATCAGCTTACCTATGATGACCGCGCCCTGCAGTTTTTGCGTACCTTCGTCGAGGCGAGAGAAAAAGCCAACTATTTTGAAATCCCTTCTACTGACACGCTGCAGTTTGTCGTGGAAGAGAGGCTGGAAAAAGCCATCGCCCCGCCGGACGCCGCCGACTGCAGCTTCGCCTTTCAGCCGATTATCGATCCGCTGAAGCAGCAAATCGTCTCGCTGGAGGCGCTGATCCGCACGCCAGACGGCAGCGCGCCGACTGACTATTTTGCCCAGTACTCCGGCGACGATATTTACGCTGCGGATATTAAAGCGAAAGGCGTCGCCTTCGCGCTGGCGAAAAAGCTCGACATTCAGGGCCAGACGCTATCGGTCAATTTGCTGCCAATGTCACTGGTGGTGGTACCTAACGCTGTAGAGATTCTGCTGGAGCAGATCAAGCAGAACGGGCTGGTGCCGGAGCAGGTGGTAGTGGAGGTGACGGAAAACGAGGTGATTTCACGTCTTGATGAGTTTACCGTCGCCGTTAAGCAACTGCGTGCGGCAGGCATCAGCATTGCGCTGGATGATTTCGGCGCCGGTTTCGCCGGGCTGTCGCTGCTGTCGCGCTTCCAGCCGGACAAAATTAAAATCGACCGCAACCTCATTATCGACGTGCATAAAAGCGGGCCGAAACAGGCGATTGTGCATGCGATTCTTAAATGCTGCTCCTCGCTGGAGATCAGCGTGATCGCCGAAGGGGTTGAGAAGCCGGAAGAGTGGATGTGGCTGGAAGCCGCTGGCATCAGCAATTTCCAGGGTTATCTGTTTGCCCGCCCGCAGCTGAACGGTATTCCGGCGGTCGCCTGGCCAGATATTCAGTAAGCTGACCAGATGGGCCGCCTTTCGCGCGGCCCATCTGTTTTCACTCAGCCAGCGGCTAAATTTCGTCGTTCGGCGGAATAGCGTTTTTTCCCAGCTTCACCAGAAAACTGCCGTCGACGCGTTTAATTTTTGCGCCCCGATCGCCCCAGTACATCGCGATACCAAAAAACTCATCGGCAGAAAGCTCATAGCCGATAACCACTGATTTATGCTCCCCGCTGCTGAGCAGTTCATTCAGCTCATCCAGATTGCTGGCGATAGCGTAATCCATGTTTCCCCCCTGATGATTCACTTTAAATAGTGCGGCCAAAGTTTAACCATACGCCATCCCGGCAAATCCGCCATCTAAACCGCTTCGCCGCCGATCACCTGCCTGATGCGCTGCGCGATATAGCCCGCATGGGTTTCCAGCGCAAAATGGCCCGTATCGAGCAGCTCAACCTGCGCCTGTGGGTTATCCCGCAGATAAGCCTGCGCGCCTGGCGGAATAAAGAAGGGATCGTGTTTGCCCCAGATAACCAGCGTCGGCAGCTGTTTCTCACGGAAGAACTGCTGAAAAGCCGGGTAGCGCGTCAGGTTATTCGCGTAGTCCAGGAAGAGATCCAGCTGAATATCTTTGTTGCCGGGCCGCTCCATCAGCAGCGCATCAAGCATATAGCCTTCTGGTGCCACCAGCGTTTCGTCGCTGACGCCATGCAGGTATTGCCAGCGGGTGCCTGCCAGATTGAGCACGTTGTCATGCACGACCTGGCGATTTTCCGGCGTCGGCTGCGCCCAGTAGCGGCGAATCGGCTCCCATGCGTCGCCCAGGCCTTCCAGATAAGCATTGCCGTTTTGCGACACCAGCCGGTTACCCTGTCGGGATAAGCGAGCGCCAGCCGCAGTCCGCTCGGCGCGCCATAATCGAACACGTAAAGCGCGTAGCGTTCGAGCCGTAGTGCATCGACAAACGCGGCGAGCGTGTCGCCCAGGGCGTCGAAGCTATAGACGTAACGGCGCGCGTCCGGCACTTCGGTAAAACCAAAACCGGGCAGATCGGGCGCCACCAGATGAAAGCTGTCGCTCAATAAGGGAATCAGATCGCTAAACTGATGCGAGGAGCTGGGATAGCCGTGCAGCAGCAGCAGCGTGGGGCGTTCAGGATTGCCTGCCTCGCGGTAGAAGACGCGTACGCCGTCGGCGTCGACATAGCGGTAGTGCACTGGACAGAGCGGATTGCTGATCATTTTGACCTCTCATGTAACCGTTAAATTCGTTTTTTACAGGTTGGTTTATACCCTGGCACAGAACACAAACCTTTAAAAGTTATTTTTAGCGGTTACTTGAGTGCGCCACCGTTGCAGCAAGCAACCCTTTAACCTAATCTTTAATGGTTATCAGGAGAGCAGAATTAGATGAAAGAGAGAAACAGCGAACCCTTTCCCGCCGCGCCGCTGCAGATTGGCGATCATCTGGCGCTCGATTTTCTGAACACCGTGGCGCAGGTTGATGGCGAACCGCATGATTTTTTTCAGCGCGACGAGGATGTGGTGCGCTGGCTTGAGGCGGCGGGATGCGGGTCAGCCGGGAGGGCGCGTGAAGCGCACGCTGGCGGATTGCTCAAGGCGGCGCGTGAACTGCGCACTGTTATTCTGCAGGCGGTAAAGCAAAGAAAAAGAGAGGAAGCCTGGCAGCCGGATGCGCTCAATCGCTTCCTTCGCAGCGCCTCCAGCCACTTTGAGCTGACGCTAAACCAGGATGGCCAGCCTGAGTCTCGCCGCGTCTACGCGACGGCGACGCCAGAGCAGCAGCTTGCCCCGGTGGCGGAGCAGGCTGCCGATTTGCTGGTAAACGGCGATTTCTCGCTGGTGCGCGAGTGCGAGCATCCCGACTGCACGCTCTGGTTTTACGACCGCACCAAAGCGCATCGCCGCCGCTGGTGCAGCATGGCGCTGTGCGGCAACCGCGCCAAGGCGGCGCGCTTTCGCCGGATGACTCAGAGCTAAGACGGCTGCGCGCCAGTCGTGATTCAGGATGAGGGCGTATTCGCTTTATGCAGCGTGCTCATTGCCCGATCCAGCGCCTGCACCTCAAGCTGGCCCGGCGCAGACGCCTCGTCCAGCGTGCCGAAGGTCAGATTGCTGCCGAACACCTCGCCCGACAGGCGCGTCACCGCGCCCAGGCCGCCCATCGCCATGGTCAGCAGCGGCCTGTCGCTGCGCTGGCGCATCTGCCAGGTCACGTCGCTCAGGCGGCTGACGTCGTGCGGCGTTCTCGGCATCACCGCTATCTTCAGAAAGTCCGCGCCGTGCGCCTCCTGCCACGTCAGCCGCTGCAGCATGTCAGCGCTATCCGGCGTCGCCTGGAAGTCATGATAAGAGAGGATCACCGCGATGTGTCGGCGGTGCGCCTGCGCCACCAGCCGATCCACCGCCTGCGCGCCGATGCGCATCTCAATATCGATAACATCGGCGAAGTCTGCCTCGATCCACTGCTGATAAAGGGCGATATAGCTGGCGTCATCCGGCGACAGGCTGCCGCCTTCGTTTTTAGTGCGCAGCGTCAGCAGCAGCGGCTTGCCCTGAAGTTCACGGCGCATCTCTCGCCCGAGCTGCGCGACCCTGTCAACGTGAGTGGCGAAATCGAGCTTATCGACGCGCAGTTCGACCATTCGCACCTGCGGCGTTTGCGCCGCCTGGCGCGCCAGCTGCAGCGCACTCTCGGCATCGTCGCCCGTGGTCGAGACGATAATGGCCGGTTTGCCCTGCTGAATGGTGAGATTGCCCACTTGTAACGGCCGTACATGCGCAGATGGCGGTTCCGCAGCCGCTGCGGAAACCGACATCATCAGTAGCGCTAAAGGTGCTTTGAGCATAAAACCTCTCCCTGTCCTGAATAAAACCCAGGGTTTAAGATCTAGCTCACACTTTTATCACCATCAAGCCTCAACGCGCCGGTCACTGCATTACTGGGCACGCTGCTGCTGGGGCGCCATCAGCGATGCGCCTTTTTTATGGAACAACAGATAGGCGGCGCTGGTCACCACCAGGCTAATCACCCAGAAGATATCGGCGCCAGGGACCAAATGGGCATAGGGTCCGGTAAAGAAAGCGTTCTCGACAAACGGAATCTGCACCATCACGCCGCCGAAATAGATCAGCAGCGCGTTGGCATTCACCAGCCCATAGCGACCGCCGTCGGCGCGGAAAATCGAGGGGATGTCATCGCGCTGCTGCTTCACCACATAAAAGTCGAGCAGGTTGATGACGCTCCAGGGGAGCAGCACGCCGATCAGCGCCCAGATCAGGTTCAGGAAGAAAGAGACGAAGTTGGCCGATGCCGCCAGCGATACCAGCACGCCGCCCACCAGCACCACCGCCGAAAACAGCACGCGCACGCGCGCAGCCGGAAGCCAGGTCGGGCGGAAGGTCTGCACGGCGGTAATCAGCGAGAGCACCGAACCATAAAGGTTCATCGAGTTATGGCAGATGATATTCAGCAGGAACAGCACCATCAGCACCGGCCCGAGCCAGCCGGTCGCCTGCCGCACCGCCGCCATCGCGTCCCCTTCGCCGCCGACTACATTCACCGCCACCACGCCGAACAAAAAGGCCAGTATCGTGCCGCAGCAGGCGCCGAGCCAGGTGCAGATAAAGGGTTTGAACACCCCGATATTGGCGGGCAGATAGCGGGAATAGTCAGAGGTATAGGGTGAGAAGCTAATCTGCCACACCGCGCAGATGCAGAACGTGGCGAACCAGCCGTTGAGACTGAAGCTGCCGCGCTGCCAGAAATCCACCGGCAGCGGACGGCCAAGCATCACAATCAGCCCCACCACCAGCGCAATGCCCATCACCCAGGCGCCGACCTTGTTGATATGGTGGATAAAGCGATAGCCGACGATACCGATCAGCGTTGCCGCGACCGCGCCGAGGATGGTGGCGCTGTGGACCGATAGCGCCGGGATCACGTTATTGATCACCTTGCCGGAGAGCGTCACGTTGGAGATAAAAAAGCCGAGGTAGATCGCCGTGGTAAAGCAGATCACCAGCAGCGAGCCGTAGCGGCCGAACTGCGCGCGGCTCTGCACCATTTGCGGAATACCGACGCGCGGCCCCTGCGCCGAGGTGAGCGCCAGAAACAGCCCGCCGAACAGATGCCCGGCGATAATCGCCGAGATCGCCGAGAGGATATTAAGGTGGTAAGTCTGGGTCGAGATGGCACCGGTCACCACCGCCAGCGGCGCGATATTGGTGCAGAACCACAGCGTGAACAGGCTGCGCGCCTGGCCGTGCCGCTCGTTTTCCGGCACGTAGTCTATCGATTTATTTTCTATCACGTTGTTTTGAGACATTTTATCCTCCGCACTGGGGATTTTTATTTTGTGATGTGTAGGGTTGCGTAGCTGAACGGCGGCAAAGCCTGGCCGGAGGCCGTCGTGGCCCCGACAACAATCGGGCTTCTGAATTCATCCTTTACGTCAGACGCAGCGCCGGTATCCGTGCGGCGCGCGCCTGCGGGTCACCTCATCCGTGAGGTCTTTTCCTGGTGTGGTCACGCAGTTAACGCATGACGAAGGGATCGCCGATGGGCTCGTCGCTGGTGCGCAGCCACACCGTTTTGGTGGTGGTGAACTCCAGCGCCGCCTCCATGCCGCCTTCGCGGCCGTGGCCGGAGAGGCCGTAGCCGCCAAAGGGCGCCAGCGGCGACACCATGCGGTAGGTATTGATACAGACCACGCCGCTGCGCAGCGCCTTCGTCACGCGATGGGCGCGCGCCAAATTCTGCGTAAAGACGCCCGCGGCCAGCCCGTAGGCGGTGTCGTTAGCGAGGCGAATCGCCTCCGCCTCATCGCGAAAGCCCACCACCGACAGCACCGGACCGAACAGCTCGTTCACCAGCGTTTCGGCGCGCGGCGCGGCGGAGCAGTCAAGGATGGTCGGCGGATAGTAGAAGCCGGGCCGGTCGATAGCGTAGTGGCCGGTCAGCAGTCTCGCACCCTGCTCCAGCGAGCGGGCGACCAGCGACTGAATGCGGGTTTTCTGCTGCTGCGTGCAGAGGGGCCCAAACTGCGTCGTCATCTCCTGCGGTGCGCCGATGATGATGCGCTCGACGCGCGCCACCAGCGTCGCCAGAAAGCGCTCTTTGATGCTTTCCGCCACCAGCAGGCGCGAACCGGCGACGCAGCTCTGGCCCGACGCGGCAAAGATCGCCGCCACCTGCGCATTGGCCGCGCTCTCCAGGTCGGCGTCGTCAAAAACGATAAACGGCGACTTGCCGCCCAGCTCCAGCGTGGTTTTGCTGAGGTTCTCCGCGCTGTTGCGCACGATATGGCGCGCGGTGTCCGGACCGCCGGTGAAGGCGATATGCGCCACGTCGGGATGGGTGGTCAGCACCGTGCCGCAGCGCTCGCCGAAGCCGGTGATAACGTTGCAGACGCCCGCCGGGAAACCCGCCTCGGCAATCAGGCGAGCGAAGGCCAGCAGCGGCGTCGGCGCGCTTTCGGCCGCCTTCACCACCAGCGTACAGCCCGCCGCCAGCGCCGGGCCGATCTTCACCGCAGAGAGAAACAGCTGGCTGTTCCAGGGAACGATCGCCGCCACAACGCCTACCGGCTCACGCCGCGTCCAGGTTTCGGTATCGGCCTTGTCGATGCTGAGCACGCGCCCTTCCATCTTGTCGGCCAGCCCGGCGTAATAGCGGTAATAGTCGGCGACGTAAGCGATCTGCGCGCGGGTTTCGCGAATGATTTTGCCGGTGTCGAGCGTCTCCAGCCGCGCCAGCTCGTCAGCGTTCTGTTCGACCAGATCCGCCAGCCGCATCAGCAGCTTGCCACGCATTGATGCGGTCAGGTCGCGCCATGCCGGTGCGTTAAAGGCCTGATGCGCCGCTGCGACGGCACGGTTGACCTCTTCCGCGCGCGCTTCGGCGATGGTCGCCCACGGCTGACCGGTGGCGGGATTCAGCGAGTCGAACGTTGCGGCGCCCGACTCAAACTGGCCGTTAATAAAGAGTTTGAACGATTCCATCTCGCCACCTGTTAATGAAATTCGGGCATCACCTGGTTGATAAAGCGGGTCAGAGACGCCTTTTTACGTTCGAACGTCATGCCGCTGTCGATCCAGAGCGCAAATTCGTCATAGCCCAGCGCTTCGTAGTGCTTGAGGCGCGTAATCACCTCGTTGGCGCTGCCGATAGCCAGGTTCTTGCGCATCGCTGCCGCGGAGTAGTAGGTATTGGCGGCGATGTCGGCGTCGCTCAGTGGCTGGATCAGTCCCTGAGTGACCGGTCGTTCGTTTTTGAACCAGGCGCCAAAGTAGTTGTAGAAGCGGTTAAGCTCCTCCGCCGCCTGCTGCGCGTCCGCTTCGTCCTCCGCCACGTAGCCGTGCTGCAGCAGCATGATCTTCAGCGGCTTCTCCGGCGCGAGGCGCTGACGCGTTTCGTGGAAGCACTGCGCCAGACGCACGATCTCCTCATCGCCCTGATGCAGCGGCGTAACCTGGACGTTGCAGCCGTTGGTCACGGCGAACTCGTGGCTGTTGGGATCGCGCGCGGCGATCCAGATGGGTGGATGGGGCTGCTGTTTCGGCTTCGGCGACGAGGTAGAGAGCGGAAACTGCCAGAACTCACCGTTATGGGCATAATCCCCTTCCCACAGCTTTTTCACCGCGGGCACCAGCTCGCGCATGCGCTGGCCGGCATCCCAGGCGGTCAGGCCCGGCATCATGCGCTCATACTCGTAGCTGTAGGCGCCGCGCGCGATGCCCAGCTCCAGACGCCCGCCGGTAATGATATCGGTCATCGCCGCTTCGCCCGCCAGCCGCAGCGGATGGTTAAAGGGCGCGATCACCGTGCCGGTGCCGAGCCGCACGTTTTTGGTCCGGTTCGCCAGATCGGCCAGATTGATTAACGGGTTAGGCGCGATGGTGAAGTTCATGCCGTGATGCTCGCCGGTCCAGATGGCGTGCATATTGGCCTGATCCGCCATCTCGCACAGCGCCATCATTTCCTGGTAGAGCCTGTCCTGCGGCTCGTCGGGCGAGATGCGTTCCATATGGATAAAGAGTGACAGTTTCATAGGGTACCCCGGTACGAGTTTCAGCTGGCGAATTGTTTTATTGAACCGTTGATTTCATCGCCGTAATAGATGCTGTAATTGCCGACGCTACTCTCTCTGACGAAGCGATTCATCAGCGATTTCAGCGCCGAATCTTTGATGGAAAGCGCAGAAATTTTTTCCAGATCGAGCCATTCGCCCTGGCTGAGCACTCCAGGCGTGCTGTCGGTCGGCAGCGCGCAGAGAAAGACGATATGCTGCTTGTTGCTCTGGCGATCTTCGTAAATCGAATAGACAAAGCCGGGACTGGCGTTGACGCCCAGGTCGGCCATCAGCGCAGTCAGGGTTTCGCTGACGCTGCCGTCAGCGACAGGGCGCGAAGGCAGGCTGGCTGCGCCCGCGTTCTCCACCATGATGGCGTGGCCGTTGCATTCGATCAGCGCGCTGACTTCGACGCGCAGGCGATTGATCAGGGTTTGCGCATTCTGGTACGGCGTGAAATAGGCGCCGCGGTAGTAGCCCAGACCAGCGGTCGCCTGAGAGTCGAA
Organism: Enterobacter sp. BRE11; assembly: GCF_031844285.1. Classification (NCBI taxonomy): domain Bacteria; kingdom Pseudomonadati; phylum Pseudomonadota; class Gammaproteobacteria; order Enterobacterales; family Enterobacteriaceae; genus Enterobacter; species Enterobacter sp. BRE11. Next base: position 95,979 of record NZ_JAUZUX010000016.1, on the reverse strand, counting down.
GCCCTCGACCCTGCCAATCAGGAGCGCATGGTCGCCCGCATCCACCACCTGATGCAGCGCACAGTCGAACCAGGCGGAGCTGTGCTCCAGCAAGGGCGTGCCGTTGTCGCTGGCGCGCCATTCCACCAGCGCGAAGCGATCTTCTACCTTCGAGGCGAAGATATTCGACGTCTCTTTTTGCTGCTCCGCCAGGATATTCACCGCAAAGTGCGCGCACTCGGTAAAGTTGGCGAAGTTGGCCGAACGCTTGTCGATGCTGACCAGCAGCAGCGCCGGATCGAGCGACACCGAGGTAAAAGAGTTGGCGGTAAAGCCTATCGGCTGGCCCGCTTTGTCGCGGCTGGTCACCACGGTGACGCCTGTCATAAAGGCGCCGAACGCGTCGCGCAGCTGTCTGCGTTTATCTGTCTGCATGAGAAACTCCTGCCAGTGCGTTGATCTCTTTTTCCGCCGCGAGGGGTGCGGTCAGGAAGGTCATCATCTCCTGACTGACGCGTTCCGCGTCCGTCAGGCTCACCATATGCCGCGCGTTGGCGATCACCACCGCCTGTCCCTGCGGCGCTGCAGCGGCCATGGCGCGCGCCATCTGCGGATTCGAATTGGCGTCCAGCTCGCCGGTCAGCACTAACACCGGACACCGCATCTCGTCCCAGCGGTCGGCGTAGACCGCGTCGCCGCTGGCGAATGCCTGATAGGCGGCAGCATAGCCCTGCAGATTGACCTGCTGCAGCCAGCCGCCGACGCGGTCGCGCAGCGCGGTTTCACGTTCGTCGTCGCCGAACCAGCGCGCCAGCGGCGAATCCAGCTGGGCATCCCCGGCCGCCAGCTCTTTGGCACGCTGCAATACCGCCTGACGCGCCGCGTCGCTGCGGCGGTAGACGCCGCTCATCACGATGGCGTGGCTGACGCGGTCCGGATAGTCGATCGCCAGCCCGGCAGCGATCAGCGCGCCCATTGAGTGCCCTGCCACGGCGAAGCGTGACTCCGGCCGCTGGTCGAGAAACGCTGCCAGCCAGGCGACATAGTCCGGCAGCGAGACCGGTCGACTAAAGGCATCGCTCTCGCCGTGGCCCGGCATATCGACCGCAATCACGCGGAAGCGCGCGCTCAGCGCCTCAATCTGCGGGAACCAGGCCTCGGCATTCATCCCGACGCCGTGGATCAGCACCAGCGGCGCGCCTTGCCCAACTTCGAGATAGCTGACGCGCATCCCGCCGTCAGAGAGCCGCTGGGTTTTTCGCATCATGGCCTAACTCTTTCAGGTCGGAGTAACGGTTGCCGATACGGTGATGCGGACGGCCGCCCAGCGCCGCGCCCAGCGCGATAACGATCTCGTCGTAGCGCGGCGCATCGCCGATATTAAATTGCATGGTCAGGTAGTGTTCGCGGCTGCCTTCGTCGTTTTTATGCATCATCGGGATCAGCACTGGCGTGTTGGCCGGGCCGCGCGTGTTGTTAAATGCCAGATAGCTTTTGCTCTGCACCGCGCTGCGGTAGTGGTTGCCGAAGTGCAGCGTGTGGATCAGTGCGGAGGCGTGTTCCAGTTCGCCATCAAGCCCGACAACCGCGCTTTTGCCGAAGGCTTCGACGTTTTCGCCACTGCCCGCCTCTTTCAGAATCAGCCGGGTAAGCAGTTCGCCCAGCACCGGCGCGAGCTCGCGGATCTGCGGCGTCAGATCCTCAACGTAGCCCCGATCGGCCCAGGGGTTTTTCACTACGGCGGCAGCGGCGATCATCACCAGGGGTTTAGCAGCAGCCTTGCCGCCGTCGACGTACAGCGTTTCGGTGGTCACCAGCGTTTTACGAATGGCGGGATGCATAGTCCTCTCCTGAAAGTTATCAAAATGCTAAATGAATGTTTCGTGAGTGGTATAGCACTGGGAAAATTGCCATGTCAAAATATGGTATACCATCATACGAAATGGCATGCTGAGGGCTGCCGACACCGCTTTCAGCGTGTTAATCAGCTGATTTGAAACAGGATTTTAGACAGGAGTCCTGCTGCGTTATTGAACAGATCGTTACTGACACGTTCAAAATGCCAGAGCGAAAAAGCCGCGTGCATCAAGGCATTGCGCGTCGCCGACTGGCGTAACGCACTATTTTTAAGCAGAGTGCAAAAGTGTGAGGCGGGCCAGATTTAACCTGTTTATGCGCACCCGCCGCCGTAGCCTGGGCATTGCGCGCGCCGATCGTTCGGTGTTAATAGTAAGTTACCACCCGGCGCAGTCGGACCCGCGTCAGGTTAATTTATCTACTTGAATACAGAGGGATTTGATGGTTGATAACCATTCTCTGAGAATTGAAAACGCGCCAGTGACCCTGCGCGAACTGGCGCTGAAGAAAGTGCGCCAGGCGATTATCGCTGGCTATTTTAAGGCGGGCGACCGGCTGGTAGAGCGTCAGCTTACCGAGCAGCTCGGCGTCAGCCGCAGCGTGGTGCGGGAGGTGATCCGCTATCTGGAAGCGGAGGGCTTAATTGAGATCCTGCCGAAAAAAGGGCCGATCGTCGCCCTGCTGACGTGGGAGATTGCCGAGCAGATTTACAATATTCGCCTGCTGCTGGAACAGGAGGCCGCCTGGGACTGCGCGCAGCGCGCCAGCGAGGCCGATAAGGTACGGCTGCGCCAGCAGCTGCAGCAGATTGCGCAGGCATCGCGTGAGCACGACGATATCAGGCGCGTCGAGGCGTCGCAGGCGTTTTACGAAACCCTGTTCAGCGTGGCGCATCACACCATCGCCTGGGAGATTGTGCAGCGTATGAACAGCCGCATCAGCCGCCTGCGCGCGCTGACGCTCGCCTGGCCGGAGCGCGAAGTCGCGGGCTTTGAACGCATGTCGCGTATCTGTCAGGCGATTGAGCAGAACGATGCGCCGCGCGCGAAACAGGCGGTTTATGAGCATCTCACTGAAGCCGCTAGCCTGGCAAAGCAGATCCTTTCTCAACCGGAGTAAACCATGGCCGCATACTGGATTGCGCACGTCACTATTCACGATCCGACGCAGTATCAGCACTATATGGCGCTGGCCCCGGCCGCCTTTCAGGCCTACCACGCGCGCTTCCTCGCGCGCGGCGGCGAAGCGACATCGCTGGAAGGCGCCGCTTTTCAGAAGCATGTATTGATTGAGTTCGACGACTATCAGAGCGCGCTCGACTGCTATCACTCCGAGGCCTATCAGCGCGCCCGCGCCGAACGCGCCGACGTGGCGGAAGCGATGATCACCATTGTGGATGGGCTATAGCGCGCGGCAAGAAATTGCAGGCATAAAAAAACCGGTCAGCGACCGGTTTTAACCTGCATGCGGCACGAGTCAGGCGGCGACGCCTTTGGGCTGCGTAGCGACATGCCCCGCCCACAGGCTGGCGACCCATTTCACCCCTTTGGCGGTAAAGCGCGCCTGCGAAAACGCATGCTGATTTTCGCCCACGCCCGAGCGCAGCGTAAAGTAGCCCGCCTGCAAATGGTGATGCTGCGGGGTCAGCGTACCTTTATCGCGGTACATGATATTACGCTCCAGCAGGAACTGACGAAACTCTGGCTCTTTCACCTTCAGCATTTTGCACAGCTGGCGAAAACCGAGCGAGTCTGTCACCTCAACAAAGCGGTCAAAAAATTCCGCCTTTGGGGCGGAGAGCGCCAGCTGTTCTTCGGCAGCGCGGCGCTGCTCAAACTGCTCTGCCCAGGCGCGCGCCGCTTCAGCGGGGTTGGTAAAGTCGGGCAGATGCGCCACTTTTTCACGCTCCTGCCATTTGTCGAGCAGATCGGCGGTAAAGCCCGGCGACAGGCGCGCAACGGCCAGCAGCGAGTCGCGCTTGTTCAGGCAGAACTCCTGACGCATCTCTCCTTCATGCTCGTAAAGGTTGATCGTCAACGGCTGCGAAAGCCGCTGCGCGGTTTCCAGGCTTTTGATCAAACGTTTTACTTCGCCGTGGGTAATGCCGGTCAGTCGGGCGATTTCACGGCTGCTCATCAGGACAGAAGCGTTGAGAGCAGAAAGATTTTCAGTAGAGAACATCATCAGCGTCACCTCATGCAAACGTACGCAGCCGTCTGGGCTGTTGAATAAGTATACAGGATACTGTTGTTATATCCAGTATTTTTTTAAGCGTTTTACTAAGCGTTCGCCGTCTCGCCTGATTGCGCAACAGCCGCCGCGCTTGCTTTACCTGTATCTGCGGCCAGGCTTAAACCATCTCCGTCTTCCACGCCCGCCATCCCTGAAACGTCCGGGAAGTGCGCCTCCGGCGTGGAATTTCCGTGTTGCGTCATGGCGACCGGCACACTCATCAAGAAAGGATGTTGATATGAGAGCTCTGACCTATCATGGCCCGCACCGGGTTCGCGTTGAAACCGTTCCCGATCCTGTTCTGCAGGAGCCGGACGATATTATTTTGCGCGTGACGGCCACGGCGATTTGCGGCTCTGACCTGCACCTCTATCGCGGCAAGATTCCCGGTACCGAGCATGGCGAAATCTTTGGCCATGAATTTATGGGCGAAGTGGTCGAAGCGGGCTCGGCGGTGACCAGTGTCGCCGTCGGCGATCGCGTGGTGGTGCCCTTTGTCATCGCCTGCGGCGACTGCTTTTACTGCCACCGGCATCAGTATGCCGCCTGCGAAACCACCAACAGCGGCCGCGGCGCCATCCTGAACAAGAAGAACATTACGCCGCCGGCGGCGCTCTTCGGCTTCAGTAATCTTTACGGCGGCGTGCCCGGCGGTCAGGCAGAGTATGTGCGGGTGCCGAAAGCGAATGTCGGCCCGTTTAAAGTGCCGCTGACGCTGCCGGACGATAAGGTGCTGTTCCTGTCCGATATCCTGCCGACCGCCTGGCAGGCGGTGCAGAACGCCGGTCTGGATAAAGGCTCCAGCGTGGCGATTTTCGGTGCGGGTCCGGTAGGTCTGCTTAGCGCCGCCTGCGCCCGCCTGGTCGGCGCAGAAGAGATTTTTATGATCGACCATAACAATTATCGTCTGGAATTTGCCCGTCAGCGTTACGGCGTCACGCCAATTAACTTTGACGATATCGACGACCCGGCGGCATGGATTATCGAGCATACGAAAAATAACCGGGGCGTTGACGCGGTGATCGACGCTGTCGGCTTTGAAGCGAAAGGGAGCCTGACCGAGACGGTGTTAAGCAACCTTAAGCTGGAAGGCAGCAGCGGCAAGGCGCTGCGCCAGTGTATCGCCGCCGTCAGGCGCGGCGGCGTGGTCAGCGTGCCGGGCGTCTATGCCGGCTTTATTCACGGCTTCATGTTCGGCGACGCCTTCGACAAAGGGCTGACGTTCAGGATGGGACAGACCCACGTGCAGGCCTATCTGCCGCGCCTGCTGTCGCTGATTGAGCAAGGACTGCTGACGCCGGAAGAGATCGTTACCCACCATATGCCCCTTGAAGACGCCGCGCACGGCTATGAGATCTTTGAGAAGCGCAAAGATGACTGCCGTAAGGTCATTCTGGTGCCCGGCATGGCGTCGCAGCGCGCCGCCAGCTAACCCGGTTGTCCAGGCTGCCGACGGCAGCCTGGCAGCGGTTAACGCACGATACCTTCATCGCTGTCGTTGAGCTCCGACAGTGAAATTTCGCGCGACGGCGCGTTATCAAGACGGTCGCCATATTCGCCGCGCACGTCCGGCAGGCTGGTGAACTGCCCGTCGATAAATAAAAAGCTCAGGTGCCGGGCAACATCATTCAGCATCTCTTCAGGCTCATTTTCCGTGGTACCTTCCACCTCTTTGCCGTCGAGCTGCCAGCGCAGCTTACCGCCCACCAGCTCGGCCCCGCCGATATCGACCACATGGCCGTCGATATTTTCCACCAGCAGGCGAGACTGGCAGTAATAAAGCAGGTATGGCATCAGGTCACGTTTATTTTCAGACATCTTTTCTCCTGCGGCAGACAATTTCTGCTGTTAAAAATGGAAATAATAACGTAGCGCATAGATCGCCCAGTAAATGGCGTTTGCGACCAGGTAAATCCAGCATCCCCAATAGGCGACGGGCTCACGTTTGGTTCGGAGTTTGGGCAGGAAAGCCAGCAGATAACCGGCAGCAGCGATAAGCGAAACGAAATAGAAAAACTTCATCTTCCCTCCTGAAAGTCATTTATTTAATAGAAGGATAGTCAGTTTTTTGGGTAGAAGCGGAGATGGGGAGTAAATAGGTTTCAGGCTCGGTTTAAGCGCTGCGCTTAATAGCGGAATAATTTTTTCGCACTATCACTCTAAATAGGGGCTCTTACGCGCCCGTCACAGCATTGCCTGGTTTATGCATCAACTAAAACAGATCGCCAGATATAGCTATGCTTACAGCGGAGGTAACAACTATGTGTGGACGCTTTGCGCAGTATCGCAGCCGGAACGACTATTTTGACGCGCTCGGCATCGCCGACGACGAGCTGATTTACGATCCCGAGCCGATTGCACGCTACAACGTCGCGCCCGGCACCCGCGTGCTGTTGCTTAACATGCGCGACGCGCATCTGCATCTCGATCCGGTATTCTGGGGTTACGGCCCCGAGTGGTGGCATAAGCAGCCGCTGATTAACGCGCGCAGCGAGACCGCGCCTACCGGGCGCATGTTCAAGCCGCTGTGGCAGCACGGCCGTGCCGTCGTGCCTGCCGACGGCTGGTTCGAATGGAAAAAAGAGGGGAGCCGCAAGCAGCCCTTTTTTATCTACCACCCGCAGCGCGAGCCGCTCTTTTTCGCCGCCATCGGCAAGGCGCCCTACGATAAGGCGCACGGGCATGAGGGTTTCGTTATCGTCACCGCGGCCAGCAACAAAGGCATGGTAGATATTCACGACCGTCGTCCGCTGGTGCTGCGCGCCGACGCGGTCGGGGAGTGGCTCAGTGAGGAAACCTCGCCCGAACGGGCGCAAGAGATCGCCGGGCAGGCGGCGCTGCCGGAGACGGCATTTCGCTGGCACCCGGTCACGAAGAAGGTCGGTAATATCCGCAATCAGGGCGAAGAGATGATTGAGGAGAGCAGCGAAGCGGAGTAGCTGCCCCGCGTCCGCCATCAAACGATCGCAATGCAGGACGGAAAATGGCGATTGCAGTACACTTCACCTCTCCTTTTCTGCAGCAGTGAATGACAGTGAATAACGAAACGCACTCCTCAGTGAATGTTCCTCAGTCAATCCCGGCACGCAACCGCATGTTCCGGGCGTTGCTTAACCGCGACAAAACCCCTGTCGCGGTGCTTATCTCCGCCGCGCTGGTCGGCGTTATCGTTGGGCTGGTTGGCAGTACATTCGCCAGCGCGGTCCATTGGGTGCAGCAGTGGCGTCTGTCGCTGGCCGATCCGACGCTGCTCAGCGGCTGGAGGCTCTACGCACTGGTGTTTATCCTCTCCGCGTTGCTGGCGATGGTGGGTTATTTTCTCGTGCGGCGTTTTGCGCCGGAGGCCGCAGGCTCCGGCATCCCGGAAATTGAAGGCGCACTGGAAGAGCTGCGTCCCGTGCGCTGGTGGCGCGTTATCCCGGTGAAGTTTTTCGGCGGGATGGGCACGCTGGGCGCGGGCATGGTGCTGGGTCGCGAAGGGCCAACGGTGCAGCTTGGCGGCAACATTGGCCGCATGGTGCTTGATCTGCTGCGTATCCGCAGCGACGAAGCGCGCCACTCGCTGCTGGCGACCGGCGCGGCGGCCGGGCTGGCGGCCGCCTTTAACGCGCCGCTGGCGGGCATACTTTTTATTATCGAAGAGATGCGGCCGCAGTTTCGCTACAACCTGATCTCTATCAAGGCGGTCTTTACCGGCGTCATTATGGCGAGCATTGTCTTTCGCCTGCTCAACGGCGCGCATCCGGTCATCTCCGTCGGCAAACTGGCGGATGCGCCGGTAGAAACGCTGTGGCTCTACCTGGTGCTGGGGATGCTGTTCGGCATGGTGGGCGTGCTGCTCAACCGACTCATTTTTCTCTTTCAGGACGCCTTCGCACGCCTCTATGCCGGGCGGATCTGGCGCGCGGTGGCCATCGGCGGCGCGCTCGGGGGCGGCTGCGGTCTGCTGGCGCTGTGGTTCGCACCGGGCGCAGGCGGCGGGTTTGAGCTGATCCCGCTGGCGACCGGCGGCCACTATACTTTTGGCGTGCTGCTGGTGATCTTTGCGGTGCGGATGTTCACCACCCTGCTCTGCTTCAGCTCTGGCGCGCCAGGCGGTATTTTCGCGCCCATGCTGGCGCTGGGGACGGTGCTGGGCACCGCCTTCGGCGTGCTGATGGCGGACCTTTTCCCGCTCTACCATCTGCAGCCCGCCACCTTCGCCATCGCCGGCATGGGCGCACTGCTGGCCGCGTCGGTGCGTGCGCCGTTGACCGGCATCGTGCTGGTGCTGGAGATGACCGATAACTATCAGCTGATCCTGCCGATGATCGTTACCGGGCTGGGCGCGACGCTGCTGGCGCAGTTCCTTGGCGGCAAGCCGCTCTACTCTTCTATTCTGGCGCGCACCCTGGCGCGTCAGCAGCAAACGGAGAGCGGCAAAGCCTAACGCATTTTGCCGCGGAACACCCAGAACGCCCAGCTGTGATAGATCAGCGTCAGCGGCATCACGATGGCGGCGCCGATCAACACAAAGCGTTGCGTCGCCGCCGGCGCCGCGCTGCGGTGCAGATCCTGCTGCCAGGGGATCAGCCAGGGATAGAAACCGCAGGCGACGCCGGCAAACACCGCCGTAATCAGCCCCAGCGTCAGCGCCAGTTGCCAGGTCGCCCGGCCGCGCCACAGCGCCAGCAGTTGGGCAAGCCAGCAGAGGAAAATCAGCGCGGCGGCGATTTTGCCCGGCCAGCGCTGCCAGGCAGTCATCCAGATGTCTCGGTTGAGCAGCAGCACCGACAAAAACAGCACCAGTGAAAGCACCCAGCAGAGCCAGGCCAGCGCGCTGGCACGCTCCTCAACATCCCCGCCGATGCGCCAGCGGATCCAGCAGCAGCCAAGCAGGAGATAGATCACCACCAGCCCCAGCCCGCACAGCAGCGGCGTCAGAGAGAAGCCAATCTCCAGGCCTCGCTGCGGCTCTGCGCTGAAGACCACGCCTGCGCACCAGCCCTGCAGAAAGGCCGCCACTGCCGAACTGGCGCACATTAGCCTGTCCAACCAGTGGCGAAACGTCTCCTGCGCCTGCGCGCGATATTCCAGCGCCAGGCCGCGCAGAAACAGCGCCAGCACCATGGCGAAAACCGGTCCGCAGAGTGCATTGAACAAAAGGCTGTAGACCGCCGGGAAGAGTGCGAACATGCCGCCCGCCAGCAGCACCAGCCAGGTTTCGTTGGCGTCCCAGATGGGCAGGATGCTGTTCACCATCCGCCTGCGCTGCGACTCCTCGCGGAAGCAGGGAAAGAGCATACCGACGCCGAGATCGGTGCCGTCAAGCAGCACATAGATCAGCATCGACAGCAGCAGCGCCAGCGCGGCAAAATCAGCGAGCGTCATGGCGATGTCCTGATCTCTTGAGTGACAACGTCACGCTCAGGCGGCAGCGGCGCTGAGACCAGCCGCAGCAGATAGCGCAGCCCTAACGCAAAGCTCGCGCCATAAACCACCACGATGGCGGCGAGTACCGCCACGGTGGTAGAGAGCGGCAGCGCGGAGATGCTGTCAGCAGTGCGGAGCATGCCGTAGACCGTCCAGGGCTGACGGCCGATTTCTGTTACCAGCCAGCCTGAGAGCATGGCAATAAAGCCTGCCGGTGAGAGCCATACCAGCATGCGCAGCAGACGGCGCGAGGTTGACAGCCGCCCGCGCCAGTGCTGCACGTTTGCCACCAGGCTGGCGAGCAGCATCACCACGCCCAGCCCCACCATCAGACGAAAAGCGAAAAAAACCGGCGCGACCGGCGGCAGGTTTTGCGCATCAAATTCGCTGAGACTTTTGATGTGGCCGGTCAGATTATGGCGTAAATAGAGCGAGGCGATATCGGGGATCGCCACCTCCAGCCGGTTGCGCTGCGCCTGCTGATCGGGCCAGGCGAACAGCCGCAGCGGTTCACCTCGGTTTGCCGCTGGCGGGTGCCAGCTGCCTTCTATCGCCGCCAGCTTGGCAGGCTGATGCGCCAGCGTATTCTCCCCGTGCAGATCGCCGACGACGATCTGCAGCGGCACCGCCACCAGCGTGAAGCTGAGCGCGGCCGTCAGCATGCGCCGCGCAGCCTGTTCCTGAACGTTGTGCAGCAGACGGCGCGCCGCTACGCCCGCGATCATAAAGGCCACGGCGATCAGCGAGGCCAGCAGCATATGGCTAAAGCGGTAGGGAAAGCTGGGTGCCGACAGCACCATCGCCCAGCTTTCCGGCAGAAAGCGCCCGCTCTCGTCGCGGATAAAGCCGGTGGGTGTCTGTAGCCAGGAGTTGGCGGCGAGGATCCAGAAAGCGCTCAGCAGCGCGCCGAGCGTCACGAAACAGGTGACGATAAAGTGCAGGCCCGGTTTAATTTTGCCCATACCGAACAGCATGACGCCAGTCAGACCCGACTCAAGAAAAAAGGCCACCAGCACTTCATAGAACAGCAGCGGACCAATGACCCCGCCGACCTTTTGCGACAGCCCGGACCAGTGCGTGCCAAACTGGATCTCCATTATGATGCCGGACACCGCACCGATCGCCACCGTCAGCGCAAAGACCTTGAGCCAGAAGTGCAGCGCCTCGCGCGCGCCCGGCTGCTTTCCCCACAGCCAGCGCGCTTCGAACCAGAGCAAAAAAGGCGCCAGACCAAGCGTCAGCGCGGCCAGCGTAATGTGCATCCCCATGGTGAGTGCGAACTGGCCGCGCGACAGCAGCAGCACCCATTCCGCGTCACTCATTGCTCGGCTTTCCGCTGTAGCGGGTGATCGGCTTCTCCTCCTCGCGCTGCATGCCGGCGGAAAAAGCCTCCAGTGCGGCGAACAGCGGCCGCAGTCCCTGCCACAGTTTTTCGTCACTCAGCAGATGCAGCACGCCGCGCAGGCCTGGCGCGGCATGGCCCTCCTGCTGCGTAGCGTCGCTGGCGGGCTTCATTGCCATCGCCGCGTCGCGCAGCGCCAGCAGAATATGGTTGAGCCGCTCGGGCGGAATAGTGCTCAGCGTCATCAGGATTAGCGATATATTCTGCAGGGCGCTCTGCGTGCCTGGCCGGTTCAGGCCAGCCACCAGAATTTTGCCAATATCGTTATTGGCCTTGATGGCGTCATTGGCCAGCCGCAGAAAACCGTGCTCATGCAGGTTTTCCACCAGTTCATCCATCGCTTCCTGCGCGGTTTTCTCGGTGCGCGTTGGCGGCACGGTATAGGAAAGGCGTTCAGCCATTAGAATTTCTCCGGATGTTCAACGTGTTCAGGCGGCTCAACATAGCCCGCCTGCTGCCATTTCTGCTCAATGGGCAGATGATCCAGCGGCGTGCGCTGGCCGTGGCGGAAATTATGGCGTGGGATAGGGCTCGGCTGCGGCGTGCGCGCCAGTTTGGTCATGCTGACGGCAATCTCTTTATAGGCCGGGGTATTGACGTCAGGATCGTGATGCTCGCCCGTGAGGCCGTTGACGCCCGGCTTACCGTGATGAATAGGGATAAAGAGTACGTTGCCCGCTACGCGATCGGTCACCACGACCGGCACCTCTACCGTGCCGCGCCGCGATGTCAGCGTGACCCACTCGCCCTCCTGCAGGCCGCGCGCCTGCGCCAGCTGCGGCGAGATCTCCACAAACCAGTTTGGCGAGAGCGACATCATGCGGCCGCCCTGGCCGGTCTGGTTCGTGGACTGGAAATGCTCCAGCATGCGGCCGTTATCCAGCATCAGATCGTACTGCTCATCCGCCTCTTCCAGGGGCGGCTGCCATTTCAGCGGATAGAGCCGCGCCTTGCCGTCCGGAAACTTGAATTTCTCGGTATAGAGCAGCGGCGTGCTCTCGCCGTCCGGCGTCACCGGCCAGATCTGCGACTGCCAGCCCACCAGCCGCTCGTAGCTGACGCCGGCGAAGATCTCCGCAATGCCGGCCGCTTCCGCCATAATCGCGCCCGGGTTGGGGTAGTTCCAGTGGTGGCCCAGCCGTGCAGCCAGCTCGGTAAAAATCCACCAGTCGGGACGGCTGTCGCCCAGCGGCGCCATTGCGGGTGAGAAGTGCTGGATGCGCCGCTCGGTATTGACGAATGTGCCCTCTTTTTCCACGCTCGGCGCGCCGGGCAGCACCACATCGGCGAACTCGGCGGTGCGGCTCATAAAGATATCCTGCACGACCATGAAGTCGAGACGGCTGAAGGCTTCATGTACTTTGGTGGAATCCGCGTCAGAGAAAGCGGTCTCTTCGCCGGTGATATACATGGCGCGCAGTTTCCCTTCGTGCGCCTGCTGCACCATCATAAAGTTATCTGCGCCGGGCTGGTCAGAGAGCGCCTCCGGCGTCACGCCCCAGGCGCGCGCCCATTTTTCGCGTATCGCTGAATCGGAGACTTTTTCATAACCAGGATAAACGTTGCTGAGGCAGCCGAAATCACTCGCGCCCTGCACGTTGTTATGGCCGCGCATCGGATAGCCGCCGGTGCCTGGGCGCCCGTAGTTGCCGGTCACCAGCAGCAGGTTCGAAAGCGCCGTGCTGGTGTCTGCGCCGTGGCTGTGCTGGGTAATGCCCATCGCCCACAGCAGGCACACGCTGCCCGCCTGGCCGATCATCTCCGCCGCCGAGGTGAGCGCTTCCACGCTCAGGCCGGTGACCTCACTGGCGAACGCCAGGGTAAAAGGCGCCAGCGACGCGCGATACTCCTCGACCTGATTGACGCGCTCCGCCAGGAATGCCTCGTCGGCATAACCGTGATCGAACATATACTTCGCCATCGCCGAGGCCCACACCATATCGGTGCCTGGCTTGATGCGCAGGAACTGGTCGGCGCGCTCGGCCATCTCATGTTTGCGCGGATCCACCACCAGCAGCTTCTGCCCGCGATGCTTGTGGCTCTGCTTGATGTGCGAAGCAATGACCGGATGGTTCTCCGCCAGGTTGCTGCCGACGGTGATGATCAGCTCGGTTTTTTGCAGGTCGCGGATGGTGCCTGCGTCGCCGCCGTAGCCAACAGTGCGAAACAGCCCTTCGGTCGCCGGGTTCTGACAGTAGCGCGACGAGTTATCGACGTTATTGGTGCCGAAAATCAGGCGGGCGATTTTCTGCGTCAGGTAGGCCTCTTCGTTGCTGGCCTTGCTGGAGCCGATAAAGCCGATAGCGTCGCCGCCGTGCTGACGCGCCACGTCGCGCAGTCCCTGCGCCACGCGATCCAGCGCCTCGTCCCAGCTGGCGGGGCGGAAGCGGCCGTTTTCGCGGATCAGCGGCGTGGTCAACCGCTGCGGGCTGTTGACAAAGTCCCAGCCGAACTTGCCTTTTACGCAGGTGGAAATGCCGTTGGCGGGCGCATCCGCGACCGGCTGCACCTTGAGGATATGACGATCGCGCGTCCAGATCTCGAAGCTGCAGCCTACGCCGCAGTAGGTGCAGACCGTTTTGGTGCGCTTAATTTCCGCCTGACGCAGCGCATCATCGATCAGCGAGATGCCGGTGATCGGCTCCATGCCAATGCTGTTCTCCAGCGATTTGACGAAGTCAATCATCGGACGTTTCAGCCCTTCATCCATCGCCGTGAATGGCCCGGCGTCGGGCTGCATGGTCTTCTCCAGCAGCGCGTTACAGGGGCAGACCGTGACGCAGTGGCCGCAGCTGACGCAGCTCGAACCAGCGATCTGCGTGCCGCCGTCCCACAGGACGCGCGGATGCTCCTGGGTGTAGTCGATGCTCAGCGTCTCATTCACTTCGACGTTCTGACACGCCTCGACGCAGCGCCCGCAGAGAATGCACTGGTCAGGATCGTAGGTATAAAAGGGGTTGGAATGATCTTTGCTGGTGGGCTTGCGCTGGTAGGGGTAATACTGAATCGGGATATGCATATCCGCAACGGTGTTATGCAGCGTACAGTCGCCGGTGTTGTGCTCGCAAACCGTGCAGTAAAGCTCGTGGCGATTCAGGATGCGGTCCATGCCTTCCTGCTGCGCGGCGCGCGGCCACTCCCCTTCGCTGTTGATTTCCAGACCCTGGAAGGTGCGCAGCGTGCAGCCGCGCACCTTTTCGCCATTGGCTTCCACCCAGCAGACATCGCAGCTCTCCAGCGGCTGCAGCGCCGGGTGGTAACAGACATGAGGAAGTTTTTTTCCCTGCTCGGTGAGAAAGTCGATCAAGGGCTGATTAACGGCGCCGACCAGGGGCTCGCCATTATAAATAATGGTACAGGTTTTTTCTGACATTTAACGCCTCGTTCTCGACATTGCAATTAGCCTTTGCCAGCGTGCTTCTGTTTGTTATGTAAAGTTATGTTCTCAGCTTAGCGACTATTAAATTGCCTGCCATTTAGCGGCTTCACTTATTAATGTCATCCTGACTAAAATTGCAGCAATCCGCCTGCCCGAATAAAGTGAAACGCATTATTTTTCAACAAAATAAAATTTTTTCTTATCGCGATCCCAAAAAGTGTTAAATATTACTAACCGGTGCGTTTATTTTTTTTCGGCAAGTTTTCTGACGCTTTCTATACTTTTTAGTCCGGCTGGTTTCCAGCAGAGGGTAATTAAGCGGCAGAGGTAAAAAATGAAAGCATTAGTCTGGCACGGGGTGGGCAATATTCAGCTGGATAACGTTCCCGATCCGCAAATCGAACAACCCAGCGATGCGGTCATTCGTATTACCGCCTCGGCGATCTGCGGGACGGATTTGCACTTTATTCGCGGCACCTTTAGCGATATGCAGCCCGGTACTATTCTGGGTCACGAGGCGGTCGGCATCGTTGAACAGGTAGGAGACGAGGTGCGCAACTTCAGTCCGGGCGACCGCGTGGTGGTCTGCTCCACCGTCTCCTGCGGCGTCTGTCCGCCCTGTCGCGCCGGGCATACCGCGCAGTGCGACAACGCCAACCCCAACGGCCCGGAAGCGGGCACCTGCTTTTTCGGCGGTCCGAAGGCCACCGGGCCGGTGAACGGCTTGCAGGCAGAGAAAGCTCGTATTCCTTACGCCGCCAATACGCTGGTAAAAATTCCTGACGGCGTGACCGACGATCAGGCCATTTTAATCAGCGATATTTTTCCGACCGCCTGGTTCGGCGCCGAGCTGGCCGATATCACCCGCGGCGATATCGTGGTGGTGTTCGGCTGCGGGCCGGTCGGGCAGTTCGCCATCGCCAGCGCCTTGCTGATGGGCGCAGCGCGGGTCATTGCGGTAGACTGCCATGCGGATCGGCTGGCGATGGCGCGCCAGCAGGGGGCGTTCCCGGTTAACTTCGAACGCGAAGATCCGGTGGAGGCGATCAAAAATCTGACCGGCGGCACCGGCGCGGACTGCGCCATCGACGCAGTAGGCGTTGACAGCCAGCACGCTCATCACGGCCCGGCCAGCGAGGAAGCCGAAGAGAAGGCGGAGAAATTCGCTCAGGAAGTGGAGCAGGTAGCGCCGGAAACCCATCCGCAGGATGGCAACTGGGTGCCGGGCGATGCGCCGACCCAGGCGCTGGAGTGGGCGATCGCGGGCGTGAAAAAGGCGGGCCGCATCAGCATCATCGGCGTGTATCCTCCCACGGCGGAGATCTTTCCCATCGGCAAAGCGATGAACAAGAACCTGACGCTCAAAATGGGCAACTGCAACCACCATACCCATATCCCCTCTCTGCTGGAGCTGACGCGCAGCGGCGTTATCGATCCAACCAAAGTGCTGACCAAAGCCGAGCCGATTGAAGAGGTCATTAAGGCTTATGAGGCGTTTGATAAGCGTGAGCCGGGCTGGATTAAAGTAGAGCTGGAGACCTGAGCAACTGATAGCTCGTGTTTTGTAGTCAATCTCTGACAACGTCCCGTTCGGGGCGTTTTTCGTTTAACGGGCAGAGCTTATACGCGGCGCGACGGATATCTGTGTGAACAGGCATCGATACACCGCAGACGTTAGAACGGACGTGCCGGGTATCGGCTACGACGAGTTTAGCGTCAAGGCGCGCGAGGCGTTGGTAAGCCAGCATCCGCGCAGCGCCGCTTTTAACGTCAACCAGCCAGGGACAATTTCGCTGTTTACATATTAACCATAAAAACCTTATATTTAGCATAGCTTTCTGGGTGCCTGTCCTTGTTTTGCCATGAAGCCCAGAGCTAAGAGAGAGTAAACCCAGTGATTCTACAGCCAAAAGGAGAGGGCTATGTATTACAAAGAGGAAATTATCCGTTATTTGCAATCCAATAACATACTGGCCTTAAAACTCGACCATGCTTTAGCAGGCGTAGGCGATTTCGTTTCGAATCAGATAGACTCGATTGGTGCAGGCGCAAAGCGCGCGCTTTATTACAGTTCATGTTTTACTGAAGAATATCAGGAGGTTTGTAAGCAGCAAAAGAATGAAGATGTCAGATTTATCAAAGGCCTCAACCATCTTTTTCAAAACAGAGATGTCATACATGAAATCTTGATGATATATTTTGATGAAGTGCTCAGAAATAAAGAAAAAGAGCAATTAGAGCACATTAAAAATATTCTAATGACCGCTAATATTCATATTGCTGTAAACTCTCTAACCAAATCTGGATTCGTTTTAGCTACGGCTACCTGTGTTTCTATAGGGATGAATCTTAACCTTGACATGAGAGCAATAGCTGGGCGTACAGTAGGGGTCGCAGTAACTGTATCTGGATTATATGGCATTGTTCAAAAGGCGGCTGATAGCGCTGAGCGTCTTCGCATTTGCTATCCTGCATTCTATTCAACTCTCTATGCTAATGAACTTGAAATGCTTTATTTCCTGGTGGAGCCATTATTTGTTCGTGCACACGCGCTTAATGCTGAAAGAACATCAGATACAGACATTGCCAACATCATCAAAAGAATGATTGGGTAGCAAAAATGTTATTTATTAAGAAGGCTTTTTTATGGCTGTTTCAACAGCTATTATCGCTTTATGGGCCACCACTTTGCATTATCATTTTTGCAGTTATTTTTTTTCAAGTCTTTCCAGAGGGGCCTCTATGGCCTGTTGGTATATTCACTATATTAATTATTTTCATATTTGGCCGATATATAAAATGGTGATAGTTTTGTAAGATCACATCTTTATAAGGAAATACTATGTCTACTCCCGCACACCTGTGGCTTGAAGATGAAAACGGATCACCTGTTATTGGTGGTTGCACAATGCCACAGCGCTTAGGCTCTATCGAGTTAAAGTCTTTCTCTCACGGCGTAACTATTCCAGGAGATCCGAACTGGGGAAAGTTAACGAGCACCCGTATTCATAGCCCAGTCACAATAGTAAAAGAGTTTGACAGAACTACCCCGATTCTTTATCGCGCTGTATGTGAAGGGCGCCCAATGAAGAAAGCGACGATGAAAATGTATCGTATTCTGGAAGCGGGTATAGAAGTCGAATATTTCAATATCATTTTGGAAAATGTAAAAATCACTACCGTTTCACCCTACCTTGCACCTAACGCCATAAGCAGTACCCATCTGGAAACGCTGGAGATGCGCTATGAAGCTATTACATGGAAATATGTCGACGGGAATGTTATCTACCGCGACACATGGAATGAGCGCGCGATGGCCTGAAGATGATTTCTAAACCGCGCCTGCCCTCCTGGCGTGCTGCGGCGGTTGAACGCCATCCTCCTGCTGAAGTTGTCGCTATCAGCAAAGGCCTGAGCCGGTTGAGGTACCAATACAAAAAAGCAACCCTCAGGCTGCTTTTTTGCAGGGTGTTACGCAGGCTGCCCCTCCAGCCTGAACTGTTCGACCGACTGCGCCAGCAGCGAGGAGTGATCCTCCATCGCGCTGGCGGCGGCGGAAATCTCCTGCACCAGCGCGGCGTTCTGCTGCGTCACGCTGTCCATCTCGTTAACCGCCACGGAGACCTGGCTGATGCCGCGGCTCTGCTCGTCGGATGCGGTGGCGATCTCGTCGATAATCGCCTGCACCGAGGTGACCGCCTGGGTAATCTCCAGCATGGTGTCGCCCGCATGGCGCACCAGGCTAACGCCGCTGTCAACGCGCTGCGTCGACTCTTCAATCAGCGAAGCGATATCTTTTACCGCTGCGGCGCTGCGCTGCGCCAGGTTGCGCACCTCGGACGCGACGACAGCGAAACCGCGGCCCTGCTCGCCGGCGCGCGCCGCTTCCACCGCCGCGTTAAGCGCCAGGATATTGGTCTGAAACGCGATGCTGTTGATGATGGCGGTGATATCGCCAATCTTGCGCGCGCTGTCGTTGATTTGCGCCATGGTCTGCACCACCTCGCCCACCAGCGCCTCGCCTTTGCGCGCGGTCTGCGACGCGTTTTCCGTCAGCGACGTCGCCTGATGCGCATTGGCGGCGTTATGTTTCACCGTTGCCGTCAGCTGCTCCATGCTGGCGGCGGTCTCCTCCAGCGCGGCAGCCTGCTGCTCGGTGCGCGACGCCAGGTTGATATTGCCTCTGGCGATCTCCTCCGCGCCGTCGCGCACCGAGGCGCTGGTCTCTTTAATATGGCCGACCATCGCGATCAGCCGCGCCTGCATGGTATGCAGCGCATAGAACAGGCTGCTCTGATCGCCCGCCTTCAGCGGAATGCGGGTATTGAGCTGTCCATCCGCTACCGCCAGCGCAAAGGCGGCCGCATCGGCGGGTTCACCGCCGAGCGGACGCAGCACGATGCGGCTGAAGACCACGCCCAGCAGCAGGCTCACCAGCACAATACTTGCCAGCATCATCCACAGGGCATTGTGCAGTTGCTGACGCGCGGCGCTCATCACCAAGTCCAGCGGCGCGGCAACGCCCAGATACCAGACGTTGCTGCTGTTGCCGATAGCAATCGGCTGCCAGGTCATCAGCGATTTTTCGCCGAGCAGCGCATCCTCCTGCTCTGTCACCGCAGTGGTCAGGTGGCTTTTGTCGCCCTTCCACTGCTGGTTATTTTGCGCTTTATCGGGCGAAGAGACGATCTTACCGCCGCTGGAGAGCAGCATGGCGTAGCCCGCGCCCTGCCAGGGTTTGATCTCATTTACCCGCTGCTGCAGCTTCGCCAGCGAAATGTCGGAAGTCACCACGCCCCAGAGTTTGCCACGATCGATAATCGGCGTGGTAATTGAGGTCAGCAGCGTCGGCACGCCGTTATAGGCATAGCTGTAGGGTTCGGTCGGAAAATCTTTGCGGGTACGCTGCGGCACCAGATAGTAATCTCCCTGGCCGGGCGTCAGATAGGACGTCAGGGGATGCATTTTATAATTGCCTGCCTGATCGACATCGACAAACCAGGCGTAGCGCCCTTCCGGCGGCTGGCCGCTCTGCGCGGCGAACTCGGCGTCGCGTCCGTCGAAAACGTCTTTTTCCAGGATGACCGAAATGGACAGGTAATCGGGGTTGTTGCGCAGCGCATACTCAGTCAGCTTGTCGGCGACGTGGCGATCCTGCACGCCGGCATTCGGCAGCGCGATGATACTTTGTCCCAGACTCTGCGCCACATCGCGCGCGTGGTTAAGGCTTTGCGCGACTTCCAGCGCCTTGCTGCGCGCAATCTGTTGCAGGTACTCTTCCGCCAGCGTGCGCTGCGCCTGGCCCGACTGCCAGCTCAGCACGCCGATGGTGACGGCGAAGCCGGTGGCGATGGTCAACGCGCCGGTCAGCAGCATCATGGCGCGGGTACTTAATCTCTTTTTCGGAACGCGATCCGCTTTCATTATTGGTTTCCCCACTGTTCGGATACAGGCGAATAAAACAGCAGCGCTGTTAAAAACCTTATCGGCGTGGGCGATTGAAACTTAAGCAGCTGAACGTGGAAATGTGGGATGAGCGGGCAAACCCACAGGGGTTTGCCCCGGATAACAAAAGAATCAGGCGAGCTTGTTCAGGGCGTAAACCGCCAGCTGCGCCAGATACTGTGCGGTCGGGAAAAGCGCCTTATCGTCAACGCGGAATTTCGGGTGATGCAGCGCCCAGGGCCCGCCGGAGCCGACCATCATAAAGGTGCCGGGGATCTTCTGCTGATAGAAGGCGAAGTCCTCGCCAATCGGGCTGGCCTCGATGCGGCGCGCCTCGAACCCGACCTCACTCGCCTGTTCCAGCGCAAAATCGACCCACTCCGCGGTATTCACCACCGAAGGCGGGCCGGCGTGCCATAACAACTCGATTTGCGCGCCGAACGCGGCGGCGAGACCGTCCAGCAGCGCCCGGAAGCGTTGTTCGATCAACGCGCGCGCCTCGCTGCTGAAGGTACGCACCGTACCTTCCAGGTAAGCGGTATCGGGGATGACGTTCCAGGTGCTGCCGCTGTGGATCTGGGTAATCGAGACCACGGCGTTCTGATCGGACGGCACGTTGCGGCTGATCAGCGTCTGCACTGCGCTGATAATTTGTCCCACGATAATAATGGGATCGTTGCCCTCATGCGGTTTCGCCGCGTGCGCGCCCTTGGCCGCCACCTTGATTTCAAAGCGATCGACTCCCGCCGTCAGCGCGCCCTCTTTGCCGCCCACGACGCCCACCGGCAAGGTCGGATCGTTATGGATGCCAAAAATCACCGCCGCGTCGTCCAGCGCGCCGGTGGCGATCAGGTCGGGCGCGCCCAGGCCGGTCTCTTCGGCTGCCTGGAACAGGATGCGCACGCGTCCTTTCAGCGACGCCGCCTGCTGCTGCAGCAGAATGGCAGCGCCCAGCGCGGCAGAGGTGTGGAAGTCGTGACCACAGGCGTGCATCACGCCCGCGTTCTCGGAGGTGAAGTCGACGCCTGACTCCTCTTCGATCGGCAGCGCGTCGATATCGGATCGCACCACCACCAGCGGCCCCGTCCCTTCGCCCACCTCCGCCACCAGACCGGTTTTCAGCGGCAGATCGAGGATGCGGATGCCCGCCGCGGTCAGGGCCGCGCGGATTTTTTTAGTGGTTTCGAACTCCTGGTTCGACAGCTCGGGAAAACGGTGCATGTCGTGGCGAAACGCCTGGATCTGGCTGGCAAGCGCCCGATCCTGCTCGCGAATCTCTTTCATATTATCTCCTTCCAGTGCGGCGGCCTGCGGCAACGTATGCGGCGGCACGCTTAAATATTGAAATCATCATTCGTTTCGATGTTAGTCATCTGGCGCAAAAAGCGGCGCGTCACCGGGTTGTCGGAGAAACTGATCACCTGCTCCGCCGGGCCCTGCTCAACGATATGGCCATCCGCCATAAAAATGACGCGGTCGGCCACCTCTTTGGCGAACTGCATCTCGTGCGTGACGATGACCATGGTGGTTTTCTGCTGCGCCAGGCTCTTCATCACCTGCAGCACCTCGTGCACGCGCTCGGGATCGAGCGCGGAGGTCGGCTCGTCGAACAGAATGGCGCGCGGCTTCACCGCCAGCGCGCGCGCAATGCTGACGCGCTGCTGCTGACCGCCAGAAAGGGTGATCGGATACTGATGCGCCTGCGGCGCCATGCCGACCAGCTCCAGCAGCTGCATGCCGATCTCGCTGGCCTGCGCTTTCGGCATCTTCTTCACCATGATCAACCCTTCGGTGATGTTCTCCAGCGCGGTTTTATTGCGGAACAGGCTGTAGTTCTGGAACACCATGGCGGTCTGTCCACGCAGCGCATGCTCCTCTTTCGCGCTGTAGTTCGCGGTATCCAGCGCCACATCGCCAATCTGGATCACGCCGGACTCCGGCTTTTCCAGTAGATTGAGGCAGCGCAGCAGGGTCGACTTGCCGGAGCCGGACGGGCCGATAATCGCCACCACTTCGCCTTCGCCGATGGTCAGGCTGATATCGTTCAGCACCACTTTGTCGCCGAAACGTTTATTGAGCTGTTTTACACTGATCATAAGAGCCTTAGCGTTGCAGTGAGTGACTGAGTTTTTTCTCCAGCAGCGCCTGCAGGCGGGCGTAACCGATAATCACCAGCCAGTAAATCAGACCTACTACGAGGAAGGTTTCAAAGTAGCGCAGCGACTCCGCCGCGATCATTTTGCCTTCGGCGAACATCTCCGAGACGCCCAGCGCAAAGGCGACCGAGGTATCTTTGATCAGCGAGATAAAGGTGTTGCCGGTAGCGGGCAGCGCGTTGAGCAGCGCCTGCGGCAGAATGATGCGGCGATAGATCTGCGCCCGACGCATGCCAATCGAGAGCCCCGCTTCCATCTGCGTGGGATCCACCGACGCCAGACCCGCGCGGTAGATCTCCGCCATATAGGCTGAGGTCTTCAGGCTGAAGCCGATAATCGCGGCGGTGGTGGCGGACATGCCGGTCAGCGCCGGGAAGAGCTGCGGCAGGCCAAAGTAGATAATAAACAGCTGCACCAGCGACGGCATGCCGCGAAACAGCGAGATATAGAGCTCGACCAGCTTGCTCACCAGCGTGGATTTGCTGTTGCGCAGCAGCGACAGCCCCAGGCCGATCACCATAGCGCACGCCATCGACACCACCGCCAGCATCAGGGTGACCGGCAGATAGCTGAGGATTTGCGGCGAGATTTTCAGCAGGTAATTAAAATCGAAATTCATAAAAAGCCCTTAACGACGTTTGCCACCCGGCGGTGGCAAACGTTGACAAGTAAACGCCAGGTTTAGTGAGACGGCTGCGCGGTGATATCTTCGCCGAAGTATTTTTCCGAGATCGCTTTCAGGCGGCCATCTTTACGCATCGCATCGACCTCTTTGTCGAACGCGGCGCGCAGCTTGTCGCCCTTCTCATCTTTGTGGAACGGAAAGCCGACCGACTCGACCACCAGCGGCTGGCCGACAAACTTCAGCGGCAGCCCTTTCTGGTTGATCTCCGCCAGCAGAATCGGCCCGGAGTTAACGTAGCCCTGTACGCGGTTGTTGATGACATCGCTCATCGCGCCGTCGCGGCTCTCGTAGGTGCGGATGGTAACGCCGTTATCGCCGAACGCTTTTTTCAGGTTGACCAGGTGGTTAGATCCCAGCACGCCGGCGATGGTTTTGCCGCGCAGGTCGTCCAGCGTATTGATACTGGCGTTGCTTTTATTGGTGACGATCTGGCTGCCGTAATAGCTGTAAGGGGTAGAGAAGTTATATTTCGCCTGGCGTGCCGGGGTGATCGCCACCACGTTGGCCACCGTATCGAGCTTGCCCCCCTCCAGCTGGCCCATCAGGCCGCTGAAGTCAGAGGTGACCCACTCGATTTTGTAGTTCAAATCTTTAGCGATCGCTTCGGTGACCTCAACGTCAAATCCGATCAGCTTGCCATCTTTTTTGAACGCGCCGGGAAAGCTCAGGCCGGTCGCGCCGACGCGGATAGTGGAGGCATCGGACCCGCCCTGGGCCGTTTTGTCGCTGTTGTCGCAGGCGCTAAGCAGTGAGGCCGCCATAACGACGGACAGTGTGATTAACCCTTTTTTCATGGTGATCTCCCTGGTTTTTTATCTGCAGCCGCGCTTAGCGGGCGTGCGGTAAATGAAGATTTTTTTGCATGTACACGGTGATATGGCCTTTGCCGAGGTCTTTTTTGCTGACCTTCTCAAACCCCATCGCCTCATATAGCTGAATCAGCCACGGATGGCTCTCGGCAGTGCCGAGGGAATAGGCCGGTGCGCGCAGCTGATCGCGCAGCACCGCCTGCTCCAGCCAGTCGAGCATCTTCACGCCCAGCCGCTGACCGCGATAGTGCGGCGCGGTGGCGAACCAGCCGATATGCGGCAGCCCGAACGGGCCAGGCAGCGGCCCCCAGGGATAGCGCAGCGTGACCGACGCGACCAGTTCATCGTCACGGAACATGCCGTAGACGCCGTGGGTAGCGATATGGCGCTGCATCTGCGCCGCATCGGCCGTGGCGGCATCGAAT
The DNA here is from genome assembly GCF_031844285.1 of Enterobacter sp. BRE11. Taxonomy (NCBI): domain Bacteria; kingdom Pseudomonadati; phylum Pseudomonadota; class Gammaproteobacteria; order Enterobacterales; family Enterobacteriaceae; genus Enterobacter; species Enterobacter sp. BRE11. The sequence continues at coordinate 72,198 of NZ_JAUZUX010000016.1, read as the reverse complement.
TTAATGCCCAGGTCGCGCGCGGACGCGTAGGCCGCGTGCACCAGCGCGTAATAGGCCGCGGTATCCACCTCGGTCAGCTGGCGGAAGCTGTCGCTCATGCCCGCATCTCCAGCAGACCCGACGCCTGCGCGGCAGCGAGCACCTCATCCACTTTGCGCGGCGCCGAACCGAGATAGTTCACCGGATCGAGCCAGCGGTTCAGTTCGTCATCGCTGATGCTGTTGTCCATCTGCGGATGGGCGCGCAGCGTCTCTTTGAAGTCGCGCTGCTGTTCCCAGGCGTGCATGGCGCACTCGTACACCAGGTGGTGCGCGGTCTGCTTGCCCATCTTTTTACCCAGTTCGAACATCACTTTTTCCGACAGCAGCAGACCGCCCTGCATATCGAGGTTGCGACGCATGCGCGCTTCGTTCACCGTCATGCCGCGCAGAATGCCGATGGCGTTTTGCAGCTGCGCCGAGAGGTAAATGCAGATTTCCGGCAGCGCGATCCACTCGGCGCGCCAGCTCATGGCGTCGCGCTCGTGCTCGACATGCATCGATTCATAAATCAGCGCGGCGCTTTTCAGCACCGGCGCGGTCAGGCTGGCCAGCCCTTCCAGCGCGGCGGGGTTGCGCTTGTGCGGCATGGTGGTCGAGCCGATCTTGCCGGCGGAGAAGGGCTCCTCAATCTCGTTGATCTCGGTGCGCATCAGGTTGTAAAGCTCGTTGCCGATTTTGCCCAGCGTGCCGCTGATCAGCACTGCCACGGAGGCGAACTCCGAGAAGCGGTCGCGCGCCGATTGCCAGCCGATAGTCGGCGTCGCCAGCCCGAGAATATCAAGAGTGCGCTTTTCTACTTCCGGGCCTGACGGGCCGAAGGAGGCGTAGGTAGAGATGGCGCCGTTGATGTTGCCGGTCAGCGCGCGCGGTTTGATCTCGCTAAGGCGGGTCAGATGGCGCAGGAACTCATCCAGCCAGACGGCTACTTTAAAGCCAAAGGTCGTCGGGAGCGCCTGCATGCCGTGGGTGCGGCCCACCATCGGCGTATGTTGATAGCGCCTGGCAACGACCGCGAGCTCGTTCGCCAGCTGAGTCGCGTCGCGCTGAATAATGGTGAACGCGTCGCGCAGCTGCAGTACCGTTGCGGTGTCGACGATATCCTGGGTAGTGGCGCCGTAGTGGATAAACTCGCCCGCCTCGCCGCACTGTTTTTGCAGCGCAATCAGCGTCGGCATCAGAGAGTGTTTCATCTGCGCGCCCTGCTGCGCGATGTCGTCAATGTTCAGTTTCGACGGGTCGGCACGCTCGACAATGGTTTTTGCCGCCTGCGCTGGAATGACGTCAAGCTCGCCTTCTGCCTGCGCCAGCGCAACTTCAACCCGCACCTGCTGCCTGAGTCGGTTTTGCTCCGACCAGACGTCGCGCATTTCTGGTGTACCAAAATTGTTGCCAATTAAAAGAAAATCAATAATATGTGACGCCATCGCTTTGTCACTTATGTTGTTTTTACAGAGCTTTAAAATAACACCTCTAAATGGGCCTGACCGATAATGGAAAGGCATATGTTATAGCGCGAAGTTATAATGCTCTGGCAAAAGCTTTCCTCCTCACTGTGTTGTTCATCGCTCCAAAAGCGCGTCGCAACCCTTGCCAGGCAAGGAAAGTCAGTTGCGCCAGTCGCGACGATGTAAAAATTTCTCAATGCCCTTATTGCAAATTTGTTATAAAGCGCCACGCGTGTCCGATTTTTTCAGAAAAGTTGCACCACTTTTCATAACCATCTGAAAATAAAGGTTAATACTTGTTTTAACAAGAGTTACCTGGTATTACAGGAACGCTAATCACTCCTTGCTTATGCCCCAAAGCATGTTCCATGTTTGAAAGCTATGCCCCCCGCTATGCCCCATTTTAACTTATTGTTTTATCAATCAAAGTGAGCAGTAATCCCGTTAGACGATCACGATCTTGTAATTGACTTTTGCCAGTACGGTCAATCACCTCAAGCCATCGTCGCGCTCAACGATTAGCGTTGACGCAGGATTATGTACGACGAGATCACTAACAGTGAGCCGACACTCGATATAGTCCTGCGCTGGAGACTGGAAGCCCATGATCAGATTGCTCCGTTCCGGTTGAATACCTGGAATGTTCTCTCTTCACCCTCTTTTGTTGAGACATCTCTAAAGGTTGATGTGTAAATCTCAACCTGGCGGTTCGCCTCCTTAAGCGTGAAGTGCCAGCTCAGCTTCGCCAGTTCTTTGACGAAATTCACCGTAGTCACGGTATAGCGGCCCTGCTGGTTTCGTTTGATCGCGTTTCTAAGCGCAGTTTCTTTTTCGTATTCACGTAGCATGTTTCCCCCCAAAGAAAATACTGCATATAAACACAGTAAAAACTGACCAGGATTTTTTCATGTTACATCAGTTATCGAATGGGGCTTAAAGCGTAGACGTCAACTGTTTACTTGATAAGCAGTTTGCATGATATTGAAAATCGGTTAGCTGGCCGCTATCTGTCAAGGACATATCATCACTATCCGTCCTGCTGCCAGCTAACCACTCCCTTCTCCTTCTAATTGCTTAAGGATCAAGCATGGCACTACATGGGAAATTTCTTCTCAACGGCGCTGATTACGCACCGTTTAATCTATACGGTGTTGGCGTCTTTATGGCGTTTTCAGGTAATGGTATTTACCGTAATCATGGTGGATGTAGGGCAGTCCCGTTTAATGGGCCAATTCCTCCAGGTAAATACTGGATTGTTGAGCGTGGCGAAGGCGGTTTTATTTCTCGTAAAATTGCCGGCGCTAAAGATTTACTTAATAAAATTAAAGACGCCGCCCAATTCGGCCATTCGGACTGGTTTGCTTTATATCGTGACGACTTAGGAATCGACGACGGAACTTGGGTTGATGGCGTTCATCGGGGATTATTTCGACTCCATCCCGGTACCATCTCAAAAGGATGTATGACTATTGCGCATGATTCTGACTATGCAATGATAAGGAATGCGTTATTAAGAACCGCTCCAATACAAGTTCCCTGTATGCGTTCTTTAATGGCAAGAGGCTGGATTGAGGTAGTGGCCGATGCATCTACTACGTGTCCGTAATATTATTAACCGGATTGCAATGTGCATTTTAAAGTGCATCCTGTTTTTATTATTATTCTGTATATCCGCAATAGCTATTAACTCTTCCAACTTCATAAGCTATGAAACTTCCTCAAGGTTTTCTGAGTGGCTTTACGGCTATTCAAGTCAGGATAATTTTGATGACTTAATTTTCTTCTGTGATATCGGCCTATCGATATTATCCGCAATTATAATGTTTATTATCATATTGAAATTAATTAAAAAATCAGGAGTAACTAAAATGCCAATTCCTCCATACATGTGGCTTAAAGATGACGGCGGCGCAGACATTAAAGGCTCTGTAGACGTGCAGGATCGGGACGGTAGCATAGAGATTATCGGGCTAAGTCATGGGATAAATCTGCCCGTTAATAATGCTACTGGTAAAATCACTGCCACGCGGCAGCATTCGGCAATGATGATTGAAAAAGAGGTTGATAGTTCAACGCCCTGTTTATATAAGGCCGCCGCTACGGGCCAGACGTTAAAAAGCGCAGAGATAAAATTCTATCACGTAAATCATGCAGGACAGGAGGTTTGTTACTACAGCGTGCTAATGGAAAACGTTAAAGTCACTGGCGTTAATTGTAGTGTACCTAACGTTAAACTGGCGGGAAATGACAAACTGAACCATATAGAAAGCGTCAGTTTGCAATATGAAAAAATCACATGGAAAATTGTTGATGGCAACATCCAATACACTGACGCATGGAATGAAAGGCCGACTGCCTGAGAAATGAAAAAAGCCCGGCATAAGCCAGGCGCCCTGGTATCAGCCAATTAAAAAAGCTCTCAATGGAGATAGTTTGTTATTTCTATATAAAGGAGGGGGAGCGCTATCGCCCAGAAAATTAGACATGCCATGAATATAAATATCCAAACATTCCTTCGATTCATAATCATCTCCTTGATTACGGATAAAATATACCTTATCCAATACTGGCTCTAATCGTTTCTATCGATCAATTACACCTCATTGATCAGTATCATCGATCAATTGAGATAACATAATGATAATAAAAGATAAATTCCGCTATTCGCCATTATTGCCGTTTGTGGCCGTGCAATGCATCCAGTCCAGATAGGTCTTTAAAGCCGCTTCTGCGGCCTCCGGGGTAGCATTGCTGCCGTTATAGGCACAGGAGTATTGAAGCGATAATTAAGTATTACATCTCCTAACTGCAACGTATAACTACATACAACTTGCTGAGGCTCCTTCTCAAGTATTTCCTGTACAGAAGAAAACGAGAATAAAATATCGTAATATCCGAGGCCATCTGAAGCACCCATATCATCGGTTATCATCATCGGATCCGGAATAAATTTAGTAATAAAGGACATTATTCCCCCTTAAACTGGTCGCCATGCGTCAGTAGGATTATGAACGGGATACCATAATCCATCGTTGCTGGCATAAAGCAGTTACATAGCCGGTTTGCGAGTAGTGTCTGTACAAAATACAAGGCTATATGTATGAGTAGAAGGCGCTGGGAGTTCTGCATATTTAAATCTTGGTATACGTACTGCGTCAGCATAATCCTGATACTGAATGAACTTTAGTTCACCGTTAACATATATTGGTATCCAAGTCGATGCGGAAACTGAGCGAATATTATTGCTCATCAGTAGAAGATTGCCAGAATCCAGATCCATACCAAATCCGTTACCATCGTATGAACCAGAATTTATCGACCACTTCTTCGGCACAACAACATTATTAGCAATGCTATCGATGTTTGATAACTACGAATTAGCCGGAGTAAAGTAAAATGGCGAACCTGAATATATTCGCGGCGTGCTATTTGCCTCAAGAAAAACTCCGGTATAACGAGCATATTGCCCCACTTTCACATAAATAAAATTTGCTGCCAACTGTGGACTATTCGAATCTCTTTAACAGGCGTTCCGCCTTCACCATACCAGTGTGCCTCGATCGTCGCGGTGGTCGCAGCAGCCAGCTGCTTCATTTCGACAAAGAGTTCGCTTCTCCACCGCCAAAATTCGTTGCGCCAGGACGCGTAATAGCCCCGGCTGCGTTATCCCATCCAGCAGCACCTGTAAAACGCATTATCGCCGTATGGCCTAAAGTAGGCAGAACGAGACGCCCGACATAGAACCATTTATCCAGGTTGTTCGAATTTTGTAGTAAAATTGCACGCTATTTTCTGCTGGCTTAAACCACCGTTAGTCAAACGCTCAGACTCTATTGCCCGCTCTTTTTAGCCGCGGTGTTTTTATCAGCGTTGGCCGCTTTTCTTAACGCGTTTTGCCACGCCTGAGCCACCAGCACGAAGGCGGCTGTACAGGCAGGCTGCGCGTGAGTGCCTCTTCAGACATGACTGATTATCCTCTTGCACCTTTCCCGTTATTATTCGAGCTTTCCACCGGCAACGGTTGCTATTGCGCAAATGCCGACTCTGCCGCACTGATGTGATTTGGACTTCGAGGAGCGTGAATGAATATTGTTACCTTACAGGCAATGGATGAAATCAATTTAGCGATTGGACGCGCGGTTTCGTCTTTGATTTCGTCAGGAAAAGAGGTTGGAAAAGAGAGCATCCTGGAGCAACTGCGAAAATCGGAAAAAGAAGCCCTTGATGGTATGAACGCGGTCTATGCCAGCGCTATTGATCTGATTATGGGGTGAGCGCCCGTTCGCATTGACTTACCTGCTCTCAGTCATTTCATGAAATTGTGTCGAGCGGGTCAATCAGAGGCTGTCGCCTGACCCGTAACAAGCGCCCCTGCTGCAGGTAAACAGGCCGCGCCGCTTTGCCCTGCGCCCTCCCTCCATTACACTGTGCCCTTCGCGTCACACCTGGATGGATAAAAGCAATGATAATTGAAAAAGCGGATGAGCCATTTCTGCACACGTTTTTTGGCGAGCCGGTAGAGACGATCGCGCCCGGCTCCGCGCAGGCGGAATCAATACGCCAGGCGCTGCAAAGCGCGCGGGCGCAGCGAACCGTTGAAGTGGAGAGCGACTGGAAGCGCAACGCGCTGTTCCTGGCGCTGTTCGTCTTTCTCTATGCTGCGCTCGGCGCGTCGCTGACGCTGGATCTCTCGCGCACCACCGGTCATAAGAGCCTCGACTACGCACTGCAGGCGGTGCCGGTGCTGGTCGCCTTCTCCGGCTTTTTTCTGTCGCTGCTGTTTCTGTTCGTTACCCGCAGCAGCGCCCGTCGGCAGCAAAACTGGGAGCGTTCCATCGTGCTGCTGGAGAAGTATGCTGGCGGCAATCTCTATAAGCAGATCATGGATCTCGGCCCGCGCACCACGCACTACTCCTTTTCCGCGATTAACGTTGCGCTGGCGCTGTTTATCTGCGTGACCTGGGTGGTGATGTACAACTTCTTTACCTTCACCACCAGCGGCGTGATCGGCAGCGTGATCTCGCTGTTTATTACCACCATGACCTATGTGATTCTCGATATTCAGCTGCTGAAGCCGCACAGGCTGGATCATGAGGTGCCGCTTGGGCTGGAGAAAGAGGAAGAGCGGGACGATAAATAGGTGAAAGCAGCACGTCGCCCGTGCGACGTGCTGCTTTGATTGACAGGATACTCGCTTTTAACCGCCGTCAGCGGCTCGGATGATTCACCTCGATGGGACGCAGATCGAACAGCAGCACTTCAGCCTTATCGCCTTCGCTAAAGGTCAGGCTCGCCTCGTGACGCACGCGCGCCCCGTCGCCCGCATTAAACCGCACGCCGTTCACCTTCACGCTGCCGCGCGCCACATGGATATAGGCGTAGCGCGTCTCATCCAGCGGGAAGGTCTGCTGCTCATCGCCATCGAACAGACCGGCGTAAAGGCGCATATCCTGACGCACCGACAGCGCATCCTCCTCACCTTCAGGCGAAACAATCAGGCGCAGCTGACCCCGCTTTTCGCTTTCCGGCACCGAAATCTGCTGATAACCGGGCGGCGTGCCTTTCTCCGCCGGCACAATCCAGATCTGCAGAAAGTGCACGCCTTCGCTTTTCGAATGGTTGAACTCGCTGTGGGTGACGCCGCTGCCCGCACTCATCAGCTGCACGTCGCCGGGGACGATAACCGAACCGGTGCCCATGGAATCTTTGTGCTCCAGCGCCCCTTCCAGCACGTAGGAGAGGATCTCCATGTTGGAGTGCGGATGCGCGCCGAAACCGCGCGAAGCCGCCACCCGGTCGTCGTTGATGACCAGCAGATCGGAGAAGCCGCTCTGTTTCGGATCCCAGTAGTTCGCAAATGAAAAGGTGTGGCGTGAGTTCAACCAGCCGTGGTCGCCATGGCCGCGTTGCTCTGACAGTCGTTGCTCAATCATGGTCTGCTCCTGTGATGTAAGGGGGAAGCGCCTGTGCCCTTCCGATGGAACAGACAATACCGTAAACTAAAACCCTCAAAAACTGGCTGAAACAGCAATCACTGTCACAAATAAGTGGACAATATGCAGACGGAAGATCTTCGTATTTACGTTGCCGTGATCCATGCCGGCAATTTCACCGCCGCTGCGGAACAGCTGATGCTCTCCAAGCAGTACGTCAGCCGCCGTATGGCCGCGCTGGAGGCGTCGCTTGATGCGCAGCTGCTGATCCGCAACACGCGCAAGCTTTCGGTGACCGAAGCGGGCATGCTGTTCCTGACCCATGCGCAGCGCATTCTCGACGACATCCATGAAGCAGAGCAGGCGATGTCGACCCGACGCCAGGCGCTGCACGGCACCTTCCGCATCAGCATGCCGATGTCGTTCGGCATGAGCCACCTCTCGCCGCTTATCGCCCAGTTTCTGGCGCAGCATCCCGCCCTGCAGTTTCACATTGAGCTGGCGGATCGCTACGTCGATATGATCGGCGAAGGATTCGATATGGCGATTCGCATCGGCGCGCTGGCGGATTCGACCCTGATTGCGCGCCGCCTCGGCGAGCAGCGTCGTCTGATCTGCGCCAGCCCCGCTTACCTCGCGCGCGCGAGCACGCCCGCTACGCCGGACGACCTCGCTCAGCACGCCTGCCTGCGCTACGGCCGGGAAGCCCTGAGCGGCTGGGAGCTCCAGCAGGCGGGCAAAAGCAAGAGCGTGACGGTGCAGGGCCCAATGCTGAGCAATAACGGCGAGGTGCTGCGCGATGCAGCAATCGCCGGGCTGGGGCTGGTGCTGCTGCCGGGATTTATCGTCGAGCCAGCGCTAAAGCGCGGCGAACTGGTGAGCGTGCTGGAGGCGTATCAGCCCGCGCCGCTCTGCCTGAATGCGGTCTATCCGCAGCATCGCCAGCGCAGCGAGGTGAACCGCGTGCTGCTGAACTTTTTGCAGGCGCAGCTGGGAAATAAGGCGGGCTGAGCAGCCCGCCGGAGATTACAGCGCGACATAAAGGTGCAGCACGCGCACCAGCTGGGTCACGAAGCCATATTCGTTGTCGTACCAGGAGACGGTTTTCACCAGCTGCAGGTCGCCCGCTTCGCTGATTTCCGTCTGGGTCGCATCGAAAATGGAGCCGTAAGGCACGCCGATCACGTCGGTAGAGACAATCTGATCTTCCGTATATTTAAAAGATTCGTTGTTCTCGCAGGCGCGCTTCAGCGCCGCGTTGATCTCATCGACCGTGACCTTCTTGTCCAGAATCGACACCAGCTCGGTGACCGAACCGGTTTTGGTCGGCACGCGCTGCGCATGCCCTTTCAGCTTGCCGGTCAACGCTGGGATCACCAGCCCAATCGCCTTCGCCGCGCCGGTGGTGTGCGGGATAATATTTTCCGCTGCGGCGCGCGAGGCGCGGAAATCTTTGCCGCGCGGTCCATCCACCAGCGCCTGAGTGCCGGTGTAGGCGTGGATAGTGGTCATTGTGCCGACCTTGATGCCGAAATTGTCGTGCAGGGCTTTCGCCATCGGCGCCAAACAGTTGGTGGTGCAGGAGGCGACGGAGATGATGTTGTCTTCCGCGCTGATGGTGTCGTGGTTGACGTTATAGACGATGGTTTTCATCTCGCCAGCCGGCGCAGAGATCAGCACCTTGCCCGCCCCCGCATCCAGGTGCGCCCGCGCTTTTTCCGCCGAGGTGTAGAAACCGGTGCATTCGATAACCACATCAACGCCCAGCGATCCCCACGGAATGTTCTTCGCCTCTTTCTCAGCGAAAACGGTGATGCTCTTGCCGTTGACCCGCAGCGCGTTGCCATCCACGCTGACATCGCCGTGGAATGCGCCGTAGTTGGAGTCATACTTCAGCAGATAGGCGAGCATCTCGGGCGAGGTGAGATCGTTGATCGCCACCACCTCCACCGCTTCCTGCTGCTCAAGAATACGTCTTAAAACCAGACGGCCAATCCGTCCAAAACCGTTGATGCCAATCTTCTTCATAATGATCTCCCGATGCCGGTAACACGGCGTGTTGAGGGTAAATAGCGGGTGAATCTGCGCATCAAACCATTACTGCATAACAACATTGCACTGCGGTGAAGCAGGAGAGTATAGCCCGAGCAAGATTGCGGAATTTGTCAGCAAGAGGCGCGAAGAGAAAGGCGGCAGGCAGAAAAAAACCGCCGCTGGCGGTTTAATCCTTGAAGCGTTTACGTCTGAACATGGCGTTCTGTTTACTGCGGTTCACCTTTCGTCTGGCGTAGGCCATGATGGTCGTCCAGTTGGGATCGGCGGTGTTTTTCATATAGTAGCTCAAGGCATCCGCCAGCTCGCTCCAGGCTTGCACCTGCTGCTGCGCGTCGCTGGTCAGCGCGGTTTTAAGCGTATCGATCAGCCCGTCAACCTTCTTTTTCACATCCGGCAATTTTTCGCCTGTCTGGTACCCTGCTGCAATGCGTCTTAATTCAAGCGCATAACGATCGACATCGACCTCTGTTATATACAAACCTACCTCTGCTCTTTCTGGCATGGTCCATAAGCATAGCGGTTACAGCCGGTTGCGTTACGCAAAAACGGCAGAAATCTTTCTGCCGTTTTGCTGACGCGCTGCTGCAGCTTCAGATCGTACGGAATACCGCGACCATGTGACGCAGTTGCCCGGCGCGTTCAGCCAAATCGTCCGCCGAAACCGCCGACTGCTCCACCAGCACCGCATTCTGCTGGGTCACCTGATCCATCTGATTAACCGCGATATTCACCTGCGAAACGCCGCTGCTCTGCTCTGCCGACGACGCGGAGATATCACGGATCAGCTGCGAGGTCTGTTCGATGGCGCTCAGGCTCTGCTTCACTTTTTCGCCCGCGCTTTGCGCCATGTTCATCCCTTCCTGCGCCTGGCCGACCGACTGCTCAATCAGGCTTTTGATCTCCTTCGCCGCGCTGGCCGAACGCTGCGCCAGCGCGCGCACCTCCGTGGCGACCACCGCGAAGCCCTTGCCCGACTCGCCGGCACGGGCGGCTTCTACCGCGGCGTTGAGCGCCAGGATATTGGTCTGAAAGGCGATGCTGTCGATAACTGAGGTAATCTCTTCAATCTGACCGGAGCTGCCGCGGATCTTGCGCATCGATGCCATAACTGAATCCATCGCCTCGCCGCTCATCAGGGCCGCCTGGGTGGCGGAAACCGCTTTATCCGACGCGTAGCGGGTATTGTCAGCGTTCTGCTGAATAATTGAAGCCAGCTGTTCCATGCTGGCTGCCGTTTGCGCCAGCGACGCGGCCTGCTCTTCAGTGCGGGAAGAGAGATCGCCATTGCCCTGAGCTATCTCTTTGGAAGAGGTCGCGATGGTGGCCGCATGGCTTTTGATATCGGAAACCAGACGGGCAAGGTGCTGCTGCATCTTCATCAGAGCGTGCAGCAGCTCAGCCATTTCGTTGCTGCCGCCAATGTGCAGCGTCGAGGTCAGATCGCCAGCCGCCACCTGGCTGGCGAGGCGAACGGCCGCCTGCAGAGGACGCGTCACCGAACGGCTGATCAGCAGCGCCATGAGAATCGCCACCAGCGCAACCGCCAGCAGACCAGCCAGCAGCATAAATTGCGCATGGCGACGCGTATCGATCTGCTTTTGTAGCATCTGCGTCAGGCGGTCGCTGTTCTGCTCGCCGAGCGCACTGAACTGGTTGATGGCTTGGGTAAGGGTCTGGACATATTCGACCGGCGCGACGCTAGCGCTTCTGCTGACAAAAATGCGCTCGGCCAGCTGCAGGGCGTCGAGCGCCTGGCGCTCCGCCTCCTGCGCGACGGCGCTGAAATCTGCAGTCAGCGCCGGTTCAATAGCGTAGGCCTTTTGCAGGTTGCCATTAAACTGTTCCAGCGCCGTTTTCCCCGTCTCTACCTGAAAAGACATGCGGCTGTAATCGCTTTCAGAGAGGGTGCCAGAACCCAGCAGGGAAGCGCCGGCCGCCCGGATCTGCCCCAGCGTCTCGGTGAGCTGCGGCAGTCGGTTAAAAATGCTGGTGATCAGCTGATAGGTATTCAAATCGCTATCAAGCGACATGCCGTAATAGTCCAGCACGTCAAGATTGGCGCTCAGCATGATCTGGATAAGTTGCGCATGCGCGGTCAGGCTGTCGGCGAACGAGAGCGAGCCGCTGTTGATGCTGCTCTGCAGCTGCGTCCACGCCTGTGTCATCTTATCAAGACGCTGCAGCGGCTGCGCGCTGGCATCCTGCTGGCGTAGCGCCGACTGAATTGTCTCAGACAGGCTGTTGATCTCGGCCACCAGCGCCATGCGCGGCGGGTTATCAGGCTTTTTCTGCGCAATAGCGATGGCGGTTTCCGCGCGATGCCGCTGGAGCAGATTCAGCAGCTTCAGCATCTGTTTTTCCACCGGGACGCCGATCAGCTCGCGCTGCTTGGCGTCGATAAGCTGATTTCCGCTCTGAATAAAGAGCGTTGTCGGTAAAACAAACAAAATCAGGGCGAATAAGCCGAGGATAAGAAATTTAACGGGCAGGTTAATTTTATCGAGCAGGTTTTTCATCATTTCCATCCGGGTAAGTCTGACTGTGGACACGGGTAATAAGTAAAAAATAGCCGGGCTAATTTTTTAATCGGTAATCAGGCTGAACTACTAATACTTTGCGACGCCTTTTTTTAGAAACGCACGGCAAAACAAGTGGCGAAAAGGGAGTATAGATTGCTAACGGTGATTTACCACTGAATATACAGACGATATTTATTGCATGATGCAACTAAGCCAAACCAGGTAGTGACCATAAAAAACAATGGTTTATGATTTTTTTCCTGCCCACCACTTGTGCCTCATTAAGCCAGGCTGGAGGATAAGTTTTTATTAGTGTTTAAAACTAAAGTTTAACGCGCGCATGCCGATACTCCGGCGCCAGCGTTTATTTTCAGCTAAAAATGATAAAAAGAAACATCACAAAATTGTGGCCGCCGGGCTCAATTAATAAAACTTTACTTTGCCATAATATTTTTTTTTGCAGGGCGGCGTTTATGTTTTAAACATACTGCTTAGCAGAGCTGCCGTTTTTACAGAAATAAAAAGGGTGAAAACAGGTGGCGCTTTCGGCTGAAAACCTGTTTGACCTGCCGGAGCCGCTTCGCGGCAAGAAATTACGGGCTCAGTTTGCTGCGCGCGAGCCACGCCTTCCAGCGATTTTCCACAAGGTGGTAGCGATAGCCTCTGAAGCTGTCTCGTCTGAGCCAGCGCTCCTCAAAAAACGCATCGCTGCGGATCCAGCGCTCAAACAGCTGGCGTTCGGCCTCTTCGTTCATTGTCACCTCATCTTGCTTGCTGTTTCTCGCTTCGGTTATATCAAGTATAGACGACTGGCACCTCCCGCTGCGCTTATTGCACACCTGCCGCCATCGTTGTGTAGAGCACCCTGCTTTTCTCAGCGGTTTGTCTGCCAGACGCACCAGGGGTTAACGCCAACTCAGGCGCAAACCCCCGGAAAAGCGGTAATTATTCTGTGATTCCCTTCACGAAGTAACGTTTCAGAAATCCTGTACAGCCGATCGATAAGCGTACAGAAGTGCCATTCAATCTAATTATTATGAACAGATTAGACGCGCTATATTTCTCCCGACTATTAATCCTTTCCATGAATTAAATCCCGCCTCCGCTGCGCATTGTTGAAATATTGCGCTACTGATTTCATAATTTATTCGTCTCTGAAGAGTTTTCACTGGGCGGGGTGCAATATGTTTCAACGACGCGGTGGTCCAGGCAACGTTACGGAAACCCCGAAAAGAGCGCGCGGGGCGGGGCGAAAAGGGGCTCAGCCGGGCAGTGGCAACGTGACAAGCTGCCGTGAACGTGTGGTTGAAGCGGGTCGAACAGGCGGCAAAATTAGTCGTCGGCCCTCATCAGAAAAAACTGCGCAATAAATGATTGAGATCTTTTTAACCTTAGTAAAAGCGATTTTTTACTTTGCCCTCAACATTAAGAAAATTACTGATTGATGATCGACTATTAAGGGTGATTTTTTGACGCTTATTCAACGTAATCTTTTTTCCTCACCATGATACCTTTCATGTAAGCCTCTCAAATATTATCGGCGACTGAAAATAAGCGAATAAACACATCTCTGTTATCAGTTATCTTTTTTAAACTCCAGCCTCTCCTGGTACGGGCTTTTCTTTGTCTTTTGTCGTATCGTCTCGCACCGCCCAATCCAGTCGCTGCCTGCACTTTCGTGAGCGCTCTCGCAAAACACACTTTTGTTCCGCCGCCCCTCTTGTATAAAAAAATCGCAGGCGTATAAAAATACCACTTCACGAAATTTTGTAAAAAAAGAAAGTACTTCACAAATGGTTAAGGACCTCACATGTCGGAATTAAAATTCGCAACACGCCTGAACTCCTTTGCCTCTGGCGCACATCGCTACTGGCCGAATTTACAGGGCAAGCCCTCGGTGCTGCAGATGATTGCTCGTGCCGGAACCGTTAATGGCCTGACGCACCTTGACCTGAACTACCCGCAGCATATCACGCAGGACATTCCGTCGATGCGTCGGGCAATCGCTGACGCCGGGTTAGCGGTCAACGGCATGCAAATGCGCTGGGATGCGCCGCAGTTCAAAATCGGCGCCTTTACCCATCCTGACGCCGCAGTGCGCCGCGAGGCGATTGAATTAACCAAGCGCGGCATCGACGCTGGGCGCGAATTCGGCGCCAGCCTGATGACGCTGTGGATGGGGCAGGATGGTTTCGACTACTGCTTTCAGGCCGATTACAAAAAAATGTGGGAAGACGCGGTAAGCGCGGTGCGCGAAGTCGCCGACTATGCGCCGGATATCGACGTCAGCATTGAATATAAGCCTAACGAGCCGCGCGCCTTCAGCATCTTTCCTAACGTCACGACCTGTCTTCTGGCGGTAGAGGAAGCCGGAAGCCCTAATCTCGGCATTACGCTGGATTTCGCTCACGTGCTGTTCGCCAACGAGATTCCTGCCTATGCGGCTGCGATGGTCGCGCGTCGCTCTCGCCTTTTGGGACTGGATCTCAATGACGGCTGGGGCAAGCGTGACGACGGTCTGATGGCGGGCTCGGTGAATCCGCGCGCCACGCTGGAATTTCTCTGGCAGATGCAGCGTGACGGCTATCAGGGCGCCTACTATTTCGACACCTTCCCGGACGCCAGCGGACTCGATCCAGTGCGTGAAGCCGAAACCAATATCACCACGGTCACCCGTCTGCTGAAACTGTGTGAGCAGCTCAACGACAACGCCGCGCTGTTCGACGCTATCGGCCGTCAGGATGCGGTCACCTCTCAGCAGATCGTCAACGACATTATGCTCGCCAGATAACCGCTGACGCACGCTTGCACCAGGACCTCCCTACCACGAGAACGCAGGATAATAACATGAAAAAACTCTTACTCTCTGTACTCGCCTCTTCGCTGTTCTGCAGCAGCCTGTATGCCGCCGAACTGGCGCCGCTGCAGTCAGACACCGAACCCGATCGCACCGACTGGACCCAGCTCGACAGCAAATATGGCGCGCTGCCTAAAGTGGACAGTAAGCTGAAAATTGGCGGCGTGTCGAAAACCCTGACCAATGAGTACTGGCGTTCTCTCGGCGAGGGCTACCAGAACGCGGCAAAAAAATATGGCTTTACCGTCGCCTATCAGGCCGCCGCTAACGAAGACGATCAGCTTGGCCAGCTCTCTATTGCAGAAACGCTAATCTCGCAGGGGTTTAACGGTCTGCTGGTGTCGCCGCAGACCGATATCAACCTTGAGCCAGCGCTGGAAAGCGCCAACGGCAAGAATATTCCGGTAGTTAACGTTAACGACGCGGTGATGCCGAACGCGCGCTATTACGTTGGCAACGTGCAGAAAGATAACGGCGTACGCGTCGCCAAATGGTTCATTCAACACTATCCGCAGGGCGGCAAAGTGGCGGTGATCGAAGGTCAGCCTGGCGTTTATGCCGCAGGCCAGCGCACGCGCGGTTTTAAAGAGACGCTGCAGGCGAACGGTAAATTTAATATCGTCGCCAGCGTGCCTGCCAACTGGAGCCGCGAACAGGCGTTTAACGCCGCATCGACCATTTTGCAGCAGCATCCCGATCTCATCGGTTTCTATGCCAACAACGACACCATGGCGCTCGGCGTGGTAGAGGCGGTGCGCTCACTGAACAAGGCCGATCAGACCAAAATCTTTGGTACCGATGGTATCTCCGACGCCTACGCCTCAATTAAGCGCGGCGAGCTGACCGGCACGGTTGACAGCTTCCCGGTGCTGACCGGCGAGGTGGCGATGGACGTAATGCTGCGGCTTGTCAACGGGCAGAAGCTATCGCGCGTAATTTCAACGCCGCAGGCGCTGATCACCAAAGAAAACGTCGAGGCATTTTCCACCAAAGACAACGACAAGTTGCGTCAGCTGTTAACCCAGCAGTAATGCAGGCGGAGGGGATATGGAAGAGTATCGCTTAACGATGCGTGGCATCAGCAAAACCTACGGCAGCGCTGCCGCTTTACAAAATGTCGACTTTTCCGTGAAGCCGGGTGAAGTGCATGCGCTGATTGGTGAGAACGGCGCGGGCAAGTCGACGCTGCTGAATATCCTCTCCGGCGTGCGGCCGGCGGACAGTGGCGAGATCAGCGTCAATGGCGCGGCGGTGCAGATGAAAAATCCGCTCAGCGCGCGTCAGGCCGGTATCGCCATGATTCATCAGGAGCTACAGCACGTGCCGGAGCTCTCCGTGGCGCAGAATATGTTCCTCGGGCAGCCGCTAACCCGGGCGGGTGGCCTGTGGGTCGATAAGAAGTCGCAGCTGGCGCGCGCGGCGCTGCTGCTTAAACAGCTCGATCCCACTATCGATCCCGCCGCGCCGATCAAAAGCCTTAAGGTGTCTCAGCAGCAGATTGTTGAAATCGCGCGCGCGCTGCTGGATGACGCGAAAATCATCGCGATGGATGAGCCGACTTCAAGCCTGACGCCGCGTGAGTTCGATCGCCTCGCCGAGCTGATCGCCGACCTGAAAGCCATGGGCGTCTCGCTGATTTACGTCTCTCACAAGATGAATGAGATTTTTCGCGTCTGCGATCGCGCCACTATTATGCGGGACGGTCGCCAGGTTGGCGTAGTGAATATCTGCGACGAGAACGAAGAGAGCATCGTTGCGCGCATGGTTGGACGCAAAATCGAAAAGCTCGCCCACAACGCCTGGGTAACTGAGCGAGAAGTATTAAGGGTAGAGAATCTGGCGCGCGGCAGCGAAATATCGCCTGCCAGCTTTAGCGTTCGGGCTGGCGAAGTGCTGGGCATCGCCGGGCTGGTCGGCGCGGGACGCACCGAGCTGCTGAAGCTAATTGCCGGCCTCGACAAACGCAGCAGCGGTAGCGTGTTTGTCAACGGACAGCCGGTGCGCAACCACAACGTCAGCGCGGCGATCCGCGCCGGGATCGGCCTGGTGCCAGAAGATCGCAAAAAAGAGGGCATCATTAAAGCGCGTGCGGTGAAGATGAATATGGCGCTGCCTTCACTGCGCCAGTTCACCCGCGCCTGGATTGTCAGTAGGCAGAAACTGAACCAGGCGGCGCAAGAGGTAATGAGCGATCTGAAACTGCGTCCGCTTGATATAGAAAAAACCATCGGCACCCTGAGTGGCGGCAATCAGCAAAAAGTCATTATCGGTCGCTGGGTCGCGGCAGACGCCAACGTCTTTTTATTTGATGAGCCGACGCGCGGCATCGATATCGGCGCCAAATCGGAAATTTATAACCTGATTGAAAAACTGGCACAGGCTGGTAAAGCGATCGTCGTGGTGTCCTCGGAAATGACGGAAATTATCCGTATCTCAGACCGCGTGCTGGTGATGCGCGAAGGTAAAATTACGAAGGAATTGACCGACGACGCTATCACAGAAGAGAACATCGCCCGCTACGCCATTAACGATTTGGAATCCGTTTAACCTTTTCACCTGCTGAGTTAAAAAAAGGCCCTGACTATGATGACGCAAACCACCCAACGCGCGACGACGCCCGTGTCGTCGCTGTTAAAGTTTAATCTACGCGACGCAGGCACCTTAATTGGACTGCTGATAATAATTATCACCTTCTCCTTTTTGTCCCCGGTATTTTTTACCCTGCCGAACCTGCTGAATATTCTGCAGCAGTCTTCAATTAATGCCTTAATTGCACTGGGCATGACGCTGGTGATTATTTCCGGCGGTATTGATCTCTCGGTCGGGCCAACGGCGGCGCTCTCAGCGGTGCTGGGTGCCACCCTCATGATCTCAGGCGTGCCGGTGCCAATGGCGATTCTCGCTACGCTGGGCATCGGCGCGCTGTGCGGCCTGTTCAGCGGATCGCTTATCGCTTACGCGGGTCTTCAGCCTTTTATCGTCACGCTCGGCGGCCTGTCGCTGTTCCGCGCCATCGCACTGATTTACACCGGCGGCAGCCCGGTATTCGGTATCCCGCTGTCGTTTCGCAGCCTGATTAACAGCACGCTGTTCGGCATTCCTGTACCTATTGTCATCGTCGCGCTTATCGCGCTCACGCTGTGGGTAGTCATGAATAAAACGCCGCTGGGTGAATATATTCTCGCTATCGGCGGTAATGAAGAGGCAGCACGCGTTGCGGGCGTGCCGGTCAAGCGCACCAAGGTCACGGTCTACGTGATTTCCGGCGTGCTGGCATCGCTGGCCGCGCTGATTCTGATTGGGCGTCTGGGCGCAGCAGAGCCTACCATCGGCAACCTGTGGGAGCTGGACGCTATCGCGGCGGCGGCTATTGGCGGCGCTTCACTGATGGGCGGAAAAGGCAGCATTTTTGGCACGCTCATCGGCGTCATTATTCTCGGCGCGCTACGTAACGGTCTGACGCTGCTTAATATTCAGGCTTTTTATCAATTGCTTGCAACCGGTCTGATTATTATCATAGCGATGTTGATCGACAGAGCGACCCGAGGCAATTAATGAAGCTAGATCCGCGAGCCATTGGCGCTCAAATCCGGATGCGCATTCCACAGCTGACGCCGCTTGAGCGGCGCGTGGTAGAGGCGATCCTTGCACGCACGGACATTAGCGAGCGCACCTCATTGAAAGAGATTGCGCTGGAGAATAATGTTTCCGAGGCGATGGTAGTCAAGATCGCTAAAAAGCTTAACTTCTCCGGATTCCGGGATTTCAGAAGCGGTTTAATTTATTACAACGAATCTGAAGTGGCCGGTCTGCACGCGGAAATCGAACCAGACGACTCGTCGGAACAATTACTCGCGAAGGTATTCAGAACCTCTATTCAGGCGATAGAAGAGACGATGTCGATTCTGGATATTTCTGAATTCAATCGCGCGGCGGATATTATTTTTAAGGCGCGCCATATCGATTTATATGCGGTGGGCGGATCGGCGACGGTGGCGCGCGATCTCTCGCACAAGATGCTGAAGATCGGCATCAAGTCCACCGCCTATGACGACGCCCATATCATGCTGATGTCCGCAGCGGTATTGTCCGACGACGACGTTGTTATCGCTATCAGCCATTCCGGCTCCACGCGCGCCGTGAACGACCCGGTAAAACTGGCAGCGCGCAACGGCGCTAAGGTCATTGCCATCACCAACTACGCCGAGTCGCCAGTGGCGCGCAACGCGCATGTGGTGCTCAATTCAACCTCTCAGGGATCGCATCTGCTTGGGGAAAACGCTGCTTCGCGTATTGCGCAGCTTAATATTCTTGATGCCTTGTTTGTGGCAATTGCCAAAAAAGACCTCAAGCGCGCGGAGCGGAATTTAATGAAGACTCAGCATGCGGTTCAGGATCTTCGGGAATTCTAACCATGAGTAAAATTGTCGTCGTCGGCAGTCTGCATTACGACATCATGCTGGACGCGCCCCATCGCCCGGAAAAGGGCGAGACGGTTATGGGCACCGCCTGTCGCTATAAGTTCGGTGGCAAAGGCGGTAATCAGGCGCTGGCGGCCTCACGCGCTGGCGCAGAGACGCATTTTGTCGGCGCGGTAGGCGCGGACGAGTCGGGCCGGTTTCTGCTCTCCGCTCTGCAGGCGGGCGGCGTCGACATCGCCTGCGTGCAGGTGGCGGACGGCATCGCATCTGGTATGAGCGTGGCGATCAGCGATGCGGAAGGCGACTATGGCGCGGTGGTGGTGTCGGGTGCCAACCAGCATATCGCGCCGGACGCGTTGCGCAGCGAGCCGCTGTGGCGCAACGCCGCGATGCTGATCCTACAGAATGAAATCGCCGCCGAAACCAATCTTTTGGCGGCAGCGGCGGCGAAGGCGCGCGGCATTCCCGTTTGCATCAACGCGGCGCCCGCACGGCCGCTGGAACCCGCGCTGGAGGCCTGTATCGATCTGTTGGTGATCAACGCAGTAGAGGCACGCGACATGTGCGGCGTCGTGGTAGGCGATCTCGCTTCAGCAATGGTAGCCGCCGAGACGCTTGCCCGACGTTTTCGTCAGGTGGTGGTGACCGCTGGCGAACACGGCGTCGCGTTTTGCCAGCAGGGCGCGTCGGCGCTCAGCCAGCCCGCAGAAAAGATTCGGCTGATCAGCACTCATGGCGCTGGCGACTGCTTTACCGGCGTGCTCTGTCGCGCGCTGGCGGCACAGCAGAGCCTCGCTGACGCCGTGCGCATGGCGAACATGGCGGCGGCAAAGCACGTCTCGGCCAGTTAATCCGCCCAGGCGACGCAGGCCGTTACCGGCCTGCGCCCTTCTCTTCTACTCTTGCGGATCGTTGCTGAACCTCCCCACCAGCGAGGCGGCGCCGAGCGCATGGCCTTTTAGCTGCTTCACCAGCTCTTCATGCGTCAGACCCGCCTTGAGCTGTTCAGGCGGCAAATCAGTCGCGATGACAACAAAGTTATAGTGATGCATCCCGCTGCCGACCGGCGGGCATGGCCCATACCACGCGTTGGTGCCAGGCGTATTTTTGCCGCCGGTATAACCTTTGCCTTTGGTGAGATCGCCCTGGGCGAAGGCGGTGGTGGCGGCGGGGATGTTGTAGGCCACCATGTGGGTGACGCCGAGGCCTTTGGCCCCGACGGGATCGGTGACCAGCAGCGCGAAGCTTTTCGTGCCCTGCGGCGCATTCGACCAGTTCAGCGCAGGCGAGACGTTCTCGCCGGTACAGGCGGGGCTGCTTTTGTTATTGCCAGCGAAGGATTTCGATAAAAAGGCGTTATCCGTAAAATCCTGCGATTGCAGCGTAAACAGCGGGACGGCAGCGAAACTCGCCGCCGGCAGTGTTGCCAGCAGAAAGGCGCTTGCTAATCTCATGAACTCTCTCCGTTTAAGTGGCTGAACCCTCAGTATGGAAGCCACAGCGGGAACCGGCATAAAAATGAGAACAGAACATAGAGGAAAACCTGAGGGCTCTTTTCACCGCGCAGCGCTTAGCGCCAGGGTCTACGCTTAGGCATTCCCTGCTAACACGGTGATTTCAATCTGATATGTCTGCTAAGGCTGCTGCGCTTTCACGCTTTTCTCCCGCGACTCAAGGCTGGTTCCAGCACGCCTTCGCCGCGCCTACGCCGGTGCAGTCGGCGGCCTGGGAGGCCATCGCCAGCGGCCAGCATGCGCTGGTGATCGCGCCGACCGGCTCGGGTAAAACCCTCGCGGCGTTTTTGCACGCCATCGACGCGCTGTTCCGCGAGCGCGACGCGCAGGCGATGCCGGAGAAAGCCACGCGCACGCGCATTCTCTATATCTCGCCGGTTAAAGCGCTGGCGGCGGACGTGCAGCGCAATCTGCAGCTGCCGCTGGAGGGCGTTTATCAGCAGCGTCTCGCGCGCGGTGAAGAGGCGATTACGCTAACGGTGGGCATGCGCTCAGGCGATACCCCCGCGAGTGAACGGGCAAAACTTCAGCGCACGCCGCCCGATATCCTGATCACCACGCCGGAATCGCTGTTTTTGATGCTGACGTCGCGCGCCCGCGAAGCGCTGCGCGGCGTGACGACGCTGATCCTGGATGAGGTGCACGCGGTGGCGGGCGGCAAACGCGGCGCGCAGCTGGCGCTGAGCCTGGAGCGGCTGGATGCGCTGCTGCCTGAGCCGGCGCAGCGCATCGGTCTCTCAGCCACGGTGCGTCCTGTCGAGCGCATCGCGCAGTTTCTCGGCGGCGTGCAGGAAACCCTGATCGTCAACCCGCCCGCTTCGCGCGCGCTGGAGATGCGCATTGCGGTACCGGTCGAGGATATGACCGATATACCAGGACGCCCCGATAGCAGCGGCGCGCCCGACGCCAGCAGCGCGTCAGGCTCCATCTGGCCCCATATCGAACAGCGCATCCTTGAGCTGGTGCTGGCGCGCCGCGCCACCATCGTATTCGCCAACTCTCGCGGCCTGGCGGAGAAGCTGACGGCGCGGCTAAATGAACGCTACGCCGCCAGCCTCAGCGATGCCGAGGCGCTGGCGCAGCCCGCCCACGCCTGGGACTCGTTTAACGGCGGCACCGGGCAACGCAGCGACGGCGCGTCAGCCACCCTCGCCCGCTCGCATCACGGCTCGGTCTCGAAAGAGCAGCGACGAGACATCGAAGACGCCCTTAAAGCTGGCGAGCTGCGCTGCGTCGTTGCCACCTCAAGTCTGGAGCTGGGTATCGATATGGGAACGGTCGACCTGGTGATCCAGGTCGGCGCGCCGCCGTCGGTCGCCAGCGCGCTACAGCGCGTCGGCCGCGCCAGCCATCAGGTTGGGGGCACCTCCAGCGGCATCGTCTTTCCGCGCACGCGGCGCGATCTGCTCGACGCCGCCGTGATTGTGCAGTGTATGCTGAGCGGCGAACTGGAGCCGGTTGCGCCGCCGCAGAATCCGCTCGACGTGCTGGCGCAGCAGACGGTCGCCGCTGTAGCGATGGATACTCTCTCAGTGGATGCGTGGTTCGCCGTTGTGCGCCGCGCCGATCCGTTTCGCAACCTGCCGCGCAGCCTGTTTGACGCCACGCTGGATATGCTGGCGGGCAAATATCCCTCCGATGAATTCGCCCAGTTTCGTCCGCGCCTGATATGGGATCGCGACGCGAATCTGCTGACGCCTCGTCCCGGCGCGCAACACCTTGCCGTCACCAGCGGCGGCACCATTCCCGATCGAGGATCCTTCAGCGTCATGCTGCCTGAGGGCGAAGAGCAGGCGGGCTCGCGCCGGGTCGGCGAGCTGGATGAAGAGATGGTGTACGAATCGCGGGTAAACGACATTATCACGCTCGGCGCCACCTCCTGGCGCATTCAGCAGATCACCCACGATCAGGTGGTGGTGGTGCCCGCGCCCGGCCGCTCGGCGCGTCTTCCCTTCTGGCGCGGCGACGGGCTGGGGCGATCGGCGCTGCTGGGCGAAAGTATCGGCCGCTTTTTACGCAGGCTGGACTGGGAGCAGCAGTCCGGCGAGGTTAGCCAGATGCCGGGGCTCGACGCCAGCGCGCAGCACAATCTTCACGCGTTGATAGCGGAACAGCGCGAGGCGACAGGTTTGCTGCCGACCGACGCCACGCTGCTGATCGAGCGCTGCCGCGATGAGACCGGCGACTGGCGCGTTATTCTCCATTCGCCGTGGGGCCAGCGCGTGCACGCGCCCTGGGCGCTGGCGGTCGCGGCGCGCATTCGCCGCAGGATGGGCCTGGATCCCTCTGTCGTGGCGAGCGATGACGGCATTGTGGCGCGCTTTCCCGATATGGAGGGGCACGTGCCGGGCGCCGAGCTGTTTCAGTTCGACGCCGACGCCCTGCCGCGCGAAGTGGCCGACGCCATCGCGCATTCAGCGCTGTTTGCCGCGCGTTTCCGCGAATGCGCGGCCCGCGCCCTGCTGCTGCCGCGCCGAAATCCTGGCAAACGATCGCCGCTCTGGCAGCAGCGGCTGCGTGCCGGTGAGCTGCTGGCGGTAGCGCGCGACTACGCCGACTTTCCCATTCTGATCGAGACGGCGCGCGAGTGTCTGCAGGATGTGTACGACCTGCCCGCGCTGCATGCGCTGATGGTGCGCATTCAGAACGGCAGCGTACAGTTTGCCGAGGTGACCACCGAAGCGCCGTCGCCTTTTGCCGCGCCCTTGCTGTTCGGTTACGTGGCAGAGTTTATTTATGCCAGCGATGCGCCGCTGGCGGAGCGGCGCGCCTCGCTGCTGGCGCTCGACAGCGGCCTGCTGAGCGAGCTGCTTGGCCAGGCGGATATACGCGAACTGCTGGACGCCGGGGTCACGGCTCAGGTGGCAAAAGAGCTACAGCGCCTCGCCGCGCGTTACAGGGTGAGCGACAAAGAGGGGGTCGCCGACCTGCTGCGCGAGCTGGGGCCGCTGAGCGCAGCGGCGCTGGCCGCCCGCTTCGACGGCGACGCACCCGAGCACGCCATCGCTGAGCTGGTGGCGGCGCATCGCGCCATCGCCGTCACCATTGCTGGCGAACAGCGCTGGGCGGCGATTGAAGACGCCGCGCGCCTGCGCGACGCGCTGGGCGTCACGCTACCGGCAGATATTCCCGCCGCCTTTTTACAGCCAGCCGCCGATCCGCTGCGCGATTTGTTCGGCCGATATGCCCGCACCCATCCCCCCTTTACCACCGATGCGCTGGCGCGTCATTTTGGGCTGGGCCCGGCGGTGGTCAGCGAAACGCTGGAGCGCCTGCGCGCGCAGGGCAAACTGCTGAAGGGCGATTTTGGCGATCCCGCAGAAGAGCGCGCGACCGGCTGGGGCGATGGGTGGGTGGCCGAAGAGGTTTTCAGACGCCTGCGCGTTCGCTCTTTGCAGGCCGCGCGCGAGGCGACGCGCCCGGTGCCGCCAGAAGCCTGGGTATCGCTGCTGCTGGAGCGACAGGGGTTAAGCGGCGAGGCAGCGCGTTCGCCTGTCGCGCAGGGGAGTTACGAAGGGGTGAACGGCGTGGCGCGCGTGGTGGAGCAGCTTGCCGGGCTGGCGCTACCTGCGTCGATCTGGCAGTCGCAAATCCTGCCGTCGCGCGTGCACGACTATCAGCCCGCGATGCTGGACGAGCTGCTGTCGGCGGGCGAGGTTATCTGGGCAGGCGAGCGCTCGCTGGGCCACAACGACGGCCTGGTGTCGCTGCACCTGCGCGAGTTTGCGGCGGAAACGCTGCTGCCGCTGCCGCAGAACAGTGACGCGCTGCGTCTGACGCCGCTGCACGAGGCTATTCTGGGGCGGCTCGATGATGGCGGCGCATGGTTCGCGCACCAGATCGCCGCCGCGGTCGCCGCCGAACAGCCCGTCGATGAGGCGCAGATCCAGAGCGCGCTGTGGGATTTAGCGTGGGCTGGCTATGTCACATCGGATACCTGGGCGGCACTGCGCCAGCTGACCGGCATGGCGAACAGCGCGCGGTCAAAACCGACCCGTTCACTGCGCACGCGACGCGGCCGCCTCAGCCTGCCGCTGGGACGCCCCGCCACGCTCGCCCTGCCCGGCCGCTGGTCGCGCCTTTATCGTTCGGTCGCGCCGCCAGCCCAGCTGGCGCTGGCAATGGCCGAGAATATGCTGGACCGCTGGGGCGTGGTGACGCGCGGCGCGGCAATGGCGGAGCAGGTACCGGGCGGCTTTCCGACGCTGCAGCCGGTGATGCGCGGGCTGGAGGATGCCGGGCGCGTGCTGCGCGGCCGCTTCGTTGCCGGGCTAGGCGGCGCGCAGTTCGCGGAGAACGCCACCATTGAGCGCCTGCGCGTTATTGCTGAACGCGCCGCGCGCGATCCGCTGGCGGTGGCACTCTCCGCTGTCGATCCCGCCTCTCCCTTCGGCGTAACGCTGCGCTGGCCCACGCATAGCGCCGCCACGCGTCCGGTTCGCCGCAGCGGCGCGCTGGTAGTGCTCTGTCACGGTCAGCTGGCGCTCTACCTGGCGCAGGGCGGCAAAGAGCTGCTGAGCTATGGCGAAGCGAGCTGGCACGCCGCCGCAATTGCCGCGCTGGCCGTCGCGCTGCGTCGGGAGAGAGCGTCTGGCTTTACGCTGGAAACGATCGACGGCAAACCCGCAGGGCAGTCACCGCTGATCGACGCGCTGCGCCGCGCGGGCTTTTCACGCGAGCCGAAAGGGTATGGCTGGTATGGGTAAAGGGTGACAGCCACCCCGTCTCGCGCTGAGCTTACCCGCCAATCCCGGTCTACACTCTTCTGTTGTCTTGTTGTCAAACCCCAGGGAAAAAGCATGTCAAAGAAAGCACTTATCGCCGGGATCAGCGGCGTGATCGGCACCGCAACGGCGGAGCGCCTGCTGGCGGATGGCTGGGAAGTCTACGGACTGTCGCGCGGACGCACGCCGGTGCCGCAGGGCTGCCACGCACTGACCGCTGATTTAACGTCGGCGGACTCGGTAAAAGACGCGCTGAAAGATCTCCAGCCTGACGCGCTTTTCTTCAGCGTCTGGGCGCGCCAGGAAACGGAAAAAGAGAACATCCGCGTGAACGGCAGAATGGTGCGCAACGTAATCGAGGCGCTGGGCGAGCGTCTTAACGGCAGCCATGTTGCGCTGGTGACCGGCCTTAAGCACTATCTCGGCCCGTTCGACGCCTACGGCAAAGGCGCGGTGCCGATGACGCCGTTTCGTGAAGAACAGGGACGCCAGCCGGTCGATAATTTCTATTACGCGCAGGAAGATGAACTGTTCGCCGGCGCGGAGAAATATGGCTATCGCTGGAGCGTGCATCGCCCGCACACCGTGATCGGGTTTGCGCTGGGCAACGCGATGAATATGGGACAGACGCTGGCGGTCTACGCCTCGCTGTGCAAATTCCATAACCTGCCGTTTATCTTCCCCGGCTCGGCGGCGCAGTGGCACGGCGTCACCGACATGAGCAGCGCGACGCTGGTGGCCGAGCAGCTGGAATGGGCGACCCAGACGCCAGGCGCGCAAAACGAAGATTTCAACACCGTAAACGGCGATGTGTTCCGCTGGAAATGGATGTGGGGCGAGATTGCCCGTTACTTTGGCATTGAGGCGCAGCCGATGCCAGATGAAACCCAGCCGCTGGAACAGCGTATGACAGAGGCCGAGGCGCAGTGGAAAGCCGTGGCGCAGCACTACTCGCTACGCGAAGCGGATATCAACCGTCTGGTTTCCTGGTGGCACACCGATGCCGATCTGGGTCGTCCGATGGAGGTTTTCACCGATATGAGCAAGAGCCGCAAAGCGGGCTTTACCGGCTATCACTCCACG
This sequence comes from Enterobacter sp. BRE11, assembly GCF_031844285.1. Lineage (NCBI taxonomy): Bacteria > Pseudomonadati > Pseudomonadota > Gammaproteobacteria > Enterobacterales > Enterobacteriaceae > Enterobacter > Enterobacter sp. BRE11. The sequence continues at coordinate 45,606 of NZ_JAUZUX010000016.1, read as the reverse complement.
CGCGACGATCTTTTCGCGCTGTTTGATCGCCTGAAGCAGGAAAAGCTGATCCCGGCATAAGAAAAAGTCCCGCCTGCGGGCGGGACCTCTCTATTACTCTTCGTCCTGCGCCACGCGCACCACGGTTTTGCCGAAGTTTTTCCCCTCCAGCATGTCAAAAAACGCCGTAGGCGCATTCTGCAATCCGTCGATGATATGCTCGCGATAGCGAATCTCACCCTGCTCTACCCAGGGCTCCATCGCCTCCAGGAACTCGCCGTAGCGATGGCCATAGTCGTCGAAAATGATAAAGCCCTGCACGCGCAGGCGTTTCTTGAGAATGTCGCCCATCAGCAGCGACAGGCGATCCGGGCCGTCCGGCAGCCCGGTCGCGCTGTAGCCGGAGACCAGCCCGCACACCGGAATACGCGCTTTGGTATTCAGCAGCGGCAGCACCGCGTCAAACACCTTGCCGCCGACGTTTTCATAATAGATGTCGATGCCGTCCGGGCAGGCTTTTTCCAGCTGTGCCGCCAGATCGTCCTGATGATGATCCAGACAGAGATCGAACCCCAGCACCTCAACCGCATGGCGACACTTCTCTTCGCCGCCGGCGATGCCAACGACGCGACAGCCCTTCTTCTTGCCGATCTGCCCCACCGTTGCGCCCACCGGCCCGGTCGCCGCCGCCACCACCAGCGTTTCGCCAGGCTGCGGTTCGCCGATATCCAGCAGGCCCATATAGGCGGTAAAGCCCGGCATCCCCAGCACGCCCAGCGCCCAGGAAGGATTAGCGAGGTCGTTACCCAGCTTTTTCACCGCAGAGGCGGGAGTGACCGAATAGGCCTGCCAGCCGCCGCTCGACAATACCCAGTCGCCCGGCTGGAAATCGCCATGGCGCGATTCCACTACGCGGCTCACCGTGCCGCCGACCATCACGTCGCCCAGCTTCACCGGTTCGGCATAGGATTTAGCGTCGCTCATCCGGCCGCGCATATAGGGATCGAGCGACAGGTAGATGGTGCGCAGCAGCAGATCGCCCTCTTCCAGCGCGGGCAGGGGGATTTCGCCGAATTCGAAGTTCTCCTGAACCGGTTTACCGTGCGGGCGCGAGGCCAGTTTCCAGCCGTGATTTTGCGGTTTCGCCATCATTTCCTCCGTTGGTTAAAGCTTTAATGCTCCCATTGAGGCTAACAGAGGATGAGAAACTTGCCTGGCAGGAATGGCTCTGGCTGGGCTGGAAACGACTTATCTGGCGGCAAACAACCGCTAATTTGTTGATTTTCATCAATTGTGCTTCACAGGGAATGTGACGAAGTTGGCAGAAACGAGGAGCGGTTAAGCGAGAAGGTAATGGGAATTTTGTTAAGCAAGGATGTGAAAATGACACAGCGAATGATTTTGAATGAGACCGCTTTTTTTGGCGCAGGCGCCATCCGCAACCTGCCGGATGAGGTTCGACGGCGCGGCCTGACAAAGGCGCTCATCGTCACCGATAAAGCGCTGGTCGCCGCTGGCGCCGTTAAGCGCGTTACCGACCTGATGGAGGCAAATCAGCTTCCCTGGGCGCTCTACGACGAGGTGGTGCCGAACCCCACCATCGCCGTGGTGCAGCGCGGCGTTGAGGTATTTAAGCGGGCTGAGGCGGACTATCTTATCGCCATCGGCGGCGGCTCGCCGCAGGATACCAGCAAAGCGATCGGCATTATCATCAACAACCCCGAGTTCGCGGACGTGCGCAGCCTGGAGGGCTTCGCACCGACGCGTCATCCCTGCGTGACGCTGATCGCCATCCCCACTACCTCAGGCACCGCGGCGGAAGTCACTATTAACTATGTGATTACCGACGAAGAGAAACGCCGTAAATTCGTCTGCATCGATCCGCACGATATTCCAAAGGTGGCGATCATCGACGCAGAGATGATGGCCAGCATGCCGCCGGCGCTGAAAGCCGCAACCGGGATCGATGCGCTGACGCACGCCATTGAAGGCTATATTACGCGCGGCGCCTGGCAGCTGACCGATATGCTGCATCTCAACGCCATTGAGATCATCAGCCAGTCGCTGCGCGGTTCCGTGAAAGGCGATATGCAGGCGGTCGAGCAGATGGCGCTGGGTCAATATGTGGCTGGTATGGGCTTCTCCAACGTCGGGCTTGGCCTGGTGCACGGTATGGCGCACCCGCTGGGCGCGTTTTATAACGTGCCGCACGGCGTCGCCAATGCGATCCTGCTGCCTGGGGTAATGGCGTGGAATGCGGACTACACCGGCGAGAAATATCGCCATATCGCGCGCGCGATGGGGGTAAAAGGGGTGGATACGCTGCCGCTGGCGCAGGCGCGTCAGGCGGCCGTCGAAGCGGTCAAACAGCTCTGCCGCGACGTGGGCATCCCGGCTTCGCTGCGCGACGTCGGTCTGAATCCAGATGATGTGCCGGCGCTGGCCCAGGCCGCGCTGGACGATGTCTGCACCGGCGGCAATCCGCGCGAAGCCACGCTGGAAGATATCAAAACGCTCTATCTGCAAAGTTAAGCCTTTGTGCCGCCTTTCGGGGCGGCCTTCCCCTCTCTTTTTCCTGCTTCCAGCGCACCTCACAGTAATCCGCCAAATAACCCGCTTCAATTGTTTATTTAGTGACCTGTTTGCGTGGTGTTTATTCAGAGACTACAAGCGGAGCCGCGCGACTGCTATTCTAGCCGCCCTGGCATGATGATTGACGAGGGGAAAACATGAAACGTATCGCCATTGAGATGGATGAAGTCATTATCGACTTGAACCACAAATTTAGCCCTGACGCCGCCTCTTCTGAGGCTCAAACAGGTTCACTGGACGCAGCAAAACCACAACAGTCGCGCCCGGCGCTGTTTCAGGAGATTGAAGAGCTGATCGGCGAGGAGAGTTTTTACGCTGGACTGCCAGCTTTAGCGGATGCGCAGCGCGTCATTGAGCGCCTGGCACAGGAATATGAAATCTTTATCACTACGGCGGCGGTAGAGTTTCCACGCTCGCAGACGGCAAAACTGGAATGGCTGAAAGCCAATTTTCCGTTTATCAGCCCGATGAATATTATCTGCTGCAGCAGCAAGGGCATTCTCAATGCAGACTATTTGATCGACGCCAATCCACAGAACTTCGCGCAGTTTACTGGCGAAGGCATATTATTCAGCACGGCGCAAAACCAGCAGGAAACCGGTTACGATCGCGTCGAAAGCTGGCGCGACATTGAACAGCGCTTCCTCTGATTACAACAGGCTTCGCCACGCGTCTCTGCGCGTGCAGCCCTCGCGCCAGAAGGATCCGGCGCGTTTTCCCTGCCCAATTTCAGCCTGAAATCGCTGTCAACCACCCCATAGCCGCAGCCAAATCAATTTCTTTAATTTCCGCTGCTGCTTTTCACTTGATCTGGATCACGATTTTCCGCATAGTGCGCAGCAAAACCACTATAACGATGCGGAGTATTAATGAGCCTCTATCAACATATGCTGGTGTTCTATGCGGTGATGGCTTCAATCGCCACGTTAATCACCTTTTTTATCGCAAAGGATAAGCTGACGATTCGCGCGTTAAGCGCCTTTCTGGTCGGCGCCACCTGGCCAATGAGCTTTCCCGTCGCCCTGATGTTTGCCCTGTTCTGATCCTGAATGCCCTGCAAGCCGCCTGGCGGCTTCAGCCTGATTTTTCGACCTTTTCCTGCCGCCCGCTACACTTAGCAGTACGCCTCTGGTCACGCTGCTGACCAACGACGTTTGTTTGCTTACTTCATCTCATCACAAGGAGCGGATATGCGTTTTGTTGCCTTTGCCCTGTTTATTACTCTGCTTAGCGCCTGTCAGTCAGGCCCCGTGGCGCCGGAAAAGCCCGTACCTTCCGCTGAAACGCGACAGCAAACCTGCCAGCCAGGCACCACCGCCAGCCAGAACGACTGCGGACATTTTCCTGAACCAGAATTTCATTAAGCAGAGAAAGCGGATGCGGCGCTGAGCCTGTACTGAAAGATTATCTGAGAAGAGGGATATCGCGTCAGTCAGCGCAGTGACTGACGCGAGTGGTGCTTACGAGCGAGGTTTATCCGAGCTGAGTTGATTCGCTTCGCCCAGCGTTGAGCCAAGCTCTGCGCCGGTGGTCGGGTTCAGGTTGGGATCGGAGGCGGTGCGGCTGGCCATATTAGCGAGATCGGTCGCCTGATCGGACGGCAGGGTCACTGAAGCGCTACCGTCGCCGCCGTCAACGGCCGGCGCCGGATCGGCTACGAACTCGAAGTTCTCATCAGCGTTCCAGCTACCGCGCATATCACCTTCGCCCGCTGACATGTTGTAGTAGACGTTGGCATACTGCTCAATCGGCGGCAGCTTACCCGGTGGAAAATTGTTGCGAATCGAGTAGAGCGCTTTTTCAAACGAGATCTGGTGCGCGACTTCACGCGTCATCAAAAAGCCCAGCGCATCTTTTACGCCGACGTCATCGGTCATATTGATCAGACGCTCATAAAGGATTTTTGCCCGCGCTTCGGCGGCGATATTGGAGCGCAGGTCAGCGGTTACTTCGCCGATGGTATCGACATAGGCCGCCGTCCAGGGTACGCCAGCAGAGTTAGTCAGCGGCGGACCCCCGCCATAAAGCAGCGAGGTCAAATGGCTGTCGTTACCGGCACCGGTAATATTGCGATAAATCTCGCCCTCTTCCTCAGTGCCTTCCGCCAGCTGACCTTTCGCGCCCTTGTTGAGCATGCCCACCAGCGAGCCGATGATTTCCAGGTGACTCAACTCTTCCGTAGCGATATCCATCAGCATATCTTTACGGCCCGGGTCATCATCGCCCAGACCCTGGGTGAAGTAGCGACATGCCGCAGCGAGTTCGCCCTGCGGACCGCCAAACTGCTCAAGCAACAGGTTAGCCAGTCCCGGATTGGGCTTTTCAACACGGACCGTATACTGTAGTTTCTTAACGTGTCTGAACATTGCTCATTCCTTTCCAGTGGGATGATTGGCCCTCTGAGAAGAGGGCCTGGCTGTGGCGTTATTATTTTTTTGCTTCAACGCCTTCAGCTGCGTCACGCGTCATGAACTGCTGGGTCACATCCGGCAGATGCGTCAGGCACCATTCCGCCATCGCGATCTCTTGCTCACGAATTTGTTCGAAAATACGCGCGCCTTCGTGGTCGCCCACCAACTCTGCCGCCGCAATTAGCGAGGTGTAGTTGGCGATTTCAAACTGCTCAAAGACATAACCGCTGATCGCCCCTTTCACCACTTCGTCGTCGGCCAGCATGCCGCCCATGGCCTGCCCCATCGCGGAGAGTTTGCCCATCGCGTCTTTGAAGGCGGAGTTCGACGTATCGTTACGGTCGATAACGGACTGTAATAACGTCTGCTGCTGGCGCGTTTCTTCAATATGCTGCTGAATACGCGCTTTTAAATCAGGATAGTGTTCGAGACGAGACGCCATTTTTTCCAGCATGCTTTCCGCCTGCTTTTCCATAGCATGCGCATCTTTCAGCCAGGCCAGATAATTCTCTTCATGTGACATGATTCACCTCTTTGAAATGTGAGTACGGCAAATACAGATTTCATCGCATCGGATAATTAGCTGGTTTTCTCAGCAATCACATTTAGTTTTTCATCCGTGGCTTTTTCTTCCTGCAGGGTTTCGGCCAGTAATTTTGCCGCCTCGTCAAATCCCAGGCGTTTCGCCATTGCCGTCAGCGTGCCGTAGGTAGCAATTTCATAGTGTTCGACTTTCTGGGCAGCGCCAATCAGGCCTGCGTCGCGCACCGGGCCCGCTTCAACAGAGTCGATAATCTCCTGGGCCTCTTCCACTAAGCCTTCCAGCGCATGGCATTTCATACGGCGGATGCGCAGTTCTTCTGTTTTTTCAACAATTTGGTCCAGACGTTCAATTTGTCCGCGCGTCTCTTCAAGGTGCGCTTCAAACGCCGCTTTTAGCGAGGCGTCTGTTGTGGCGCGCGCCATTTTCGGCAGTGCGCGCGTAATTTGCTTTTCTGCGCTGTAGACATCAGAAAGGTCATGAATAAAGAGATCCACCAGTGTTTTAATCGCCATTACAGGTTCCTCTTATCAAATCAGATGATTGCTTTCCTGGCCAGGACGCTACAGAAATTAATAATAGTTGCTAAGCACAATTGCGCAAATTTAATAAAAGCGAAGCGCTGGAGGAAATTAGTTTGTTTATTAAGGAATAATCTTATTTCTGCTGGCCCTGCCGCTTCAGTTAAATGGCGCAGAAAAGCGCAATGCTATTTAAATAGCACATCTGAATTATCGTCTCGCTTATTTACCACGCCTGTCATCTTTCCGACAAAAATAAGTTTGTGCTTTTATTGCCGCCAGTCTGTTATCGCAGGGTGTTATATATCGCGCCCCTGGCGGGTCGGCTTTACAGCGGCGGCGGTAGCCTTTAGAGTAGCGTGCAGACACCGGGCTCTCTTCTTCCTGGTGCGTAAGCGTTAACGTCAACCAACGCACCACAGCGGCTTTGCCGCACTTTGTGATGCGGATCTTATGACCTTTCGACAGGCTTATGCGCAACGCGCTTCTCGCGTTACCCACTCTGGTTTTTTCCTGCTGGTGTTGCTGTTGACCGCCGCGAACCTGCGCGCGCCCATCACCGCCGTCGGTCCGGTGCTGGAAAACATACGGCACGCGTTCGGCCTGAGCGCCGCCGCTGCAGGCTTCTTTAATTTTATTCCGCTGATGCTGTTCGCCGCGCTGGCACCGATTGCCGCCGTGCTGGGTAATCGCTTTGGGCTGGAGCGCAGCCTCTGGGCGGCGCTGCTGCTGATAACGCTGGGATCGATGGTTCGCTGGCTGCCGCTGGAGGCGGCGCTCTGGAGCGGGACGGTGCTGCTGAGCGCCGGCATCGCCGCCGCCAACGTGCTGCTGCCGCCGCTTATCAAACGCGACTTTACACAGCACACGGCGAAATATATCGGGCTTTATGCCGCCACCATGTCGCTGACCGCCAGCCTGGCGTCAGGCATCGCCGTGCCGCTCGCCGCGCTCTCCGACGCGGACTGGCGCCTGTCGCTCGGCGTCTGGGCGGTGCCCGGCCTTGTGGCGCTGCTCGTTTGGCTGCCGCTGCTGGCACCGCGCTCAGCAGGATCGTCAGGCGCCACCTCCTATCCCGCCCCATACGGCGCTACGCCGTGGCGGTCGGCAATCGGCTGGCAGGTTTCGCTGTTTATGGCGCTGCAGTCGCTGGCGTTTTACACCCTGATCGACTGGTTTACGCCTTATGCGCAGAGTAAAGGCTACAGCCAGGCGGAAGCGGGCTGGCTGCTTTTTCTCTACCAGGCGATCGCGATTATCGCCAACCTCGGCTGTATGGTGGCGTTAAAGCGGCTGCGCGACGCGCGCCTTACGGCTTTTACCGCCTCTGCCGCCATTTTCTGCGGCGTGTTGGGGTTACTGCTGCTGCCGCGTATGGCGGCGCTGTGGTTAATCATCGCTGGGCTGGGTGCGGGGGCCTCAATGGTGCTTTGCCTGTCGCTTTTTAACCTGCGCGCGCGCGATCATCGTCAGGCGTCGCAGCTTTCCGGCATGGCGCAGTGCGTAGGCTATGCGCTGGCGGCGCTCGGCCCGCTCTTTTTCGGCATGTTACACCAGCGGAGCGGCGACTGGACGCTGCCGCTGGCCCTGCTGGCGCTGCTGAGCTTTGCGCAAATGCTGCTCGCACCGCTGGCCGGTAGCGCCAGGCAGATGAGGTGAGCGTTTACCCTTCCTCCTCTGGCGGCAGTTCATAATGCACCGCCAGCCAGAGGGTCGGTTCGTCGCTGCTGGTCCAGTTCACCCGGTGGCGCGTCCGCGCAGGCAGATTGATAAAATCGCCCGCGCGCAGCACCCGCTCTTGCGCTTCATCCTCCAGCTGCAATCCCGCTGCGCCCTGCACCACCAGTACCCACTCTCCCTGTGGCTGGCTGTACCAAAAGCCTGGCGGGCTCGCCTGGCCGGTAGAGACAATGCGCTCGATGCGCAGACCGGGTCGGCGTAATAACGCCTCAAACGTCTCTTGCTCGCCACGCTCGGCGGCTTGCGGTATAGCGTCAAACAGGCTGGTTATCATGATGTCCTCGGGGTTGCGGTGCGGCGTTCACATAATTTGCACAGGCTGCATTGATTCAGCGGCGACTCGCGTTCATTATCCGGCGCCAGACGCCTCAGAAAAGGAGATTCACGCATGACCGAACTCAGCAATACGCTACTGGAAGAGATTCTGGAGCAGGTGCGCCCCCTTACCTCGCGCGGCAGCGTCGCCAGCTATATTCCCGCGCTGGCCGAAGCGCCTGCGCACGCGCTCGGCATCGCCGTGGCTACGCCTGACGGTCAGTGCTGGCAGGCGGGCGACGCGCTGGAGCGCTTTTCGATCCAGTCCATCTCTAAAGTATTGTCGTTAACCGTCGCGCTCACCCGCTATTCCGACGATGAAATCTGGCAGCGCGTCGGCAAAGAGCCTTCCGGCCAGCCGTTTAACTCGCTGGTGCAGCTGGAGCTGGAGCACGGCAAGCCGCGCAACCCCTTTATCAACGCCGGAGCGCTGGTGATTTGCGATATGCTGGAATCGCGCCTGACCGCGCCGCGCCAGCGTATGCTGGAGGTTGTGCGCCAGCTAAGCGGCCAGCCCGATATCAACTACGATCGTCACGTCGCGCGCTCAGAGTATGAGCACTCGGCGCGCAACGCCGCCATCGCCTGGCTGATGAAGTCGTTCGGCAATTTTCATAACGACGTCAGCAAGGTTATGCAGACCTATTTCCACTACTGCTCGCTGTCGATGAACTGTGTTGAGCTGGCGCGCAGCTTCGTCTATCTGGCCAACCAGGGCAAAACGGCCGATGGCGCGCAAATCATCACGCCGCGTCAGGCGAGACAGATTAACGCGCTGATGATCACCAGCGGCATGTATGACGGCGCGGGCGAGTTCGCATGGCGCGTCGGTATGCCGGCGAAGTCGGGCGTCGGCGGCGGCATTATCGCTGTCATTCCCAATAAAATGAGCATTGCGGTCTGGTCGCCAGGTCTGGACGCCATCGGCAACTCGCTTGCAGGCACCGCCGCGCTGGAGCTGCTTAGCGATCGTCTTGGCAGCTCGGTTCTCTAGCGCATGCGAGGCGGACGTCAGGCTGTACACGTATACCCTAAGAATTTTTACAGAATTAACCCCGTTGAGAACCGTAACGCGTTAAAATAGCGCCTGACGTTTACCAGCCAGTGATGTTTTCATGACCTTTTTCACCCCGTTGCAACAGCGAATCAGCGCCTGCCTGGCTATCCTGGCGGTGCTGCTGCTGTTCGTCGCGCCCGTGGTGTCTAAGGATCTGATGGCGCGCCATAACGGCGCGATGCCCGCCACGGTGATGATGCCGCACAGTGCCGACGCCATGCCGATGATGCACCCTATGGACGACGCCATGATGCCTTCCGGCCATATGATGTCGGGCGAAGAGGGCGTCGCCTGCGGCTACTGCGAACTGCTGGTGCATGTGCCGCTGATGATCTGGGCGGCGGTTCCCCTTCTCTGGCTGATGATGCTAATCTCGCGCGCGCCGCCCTCGATGCTGCGCGCGGACCCGCCGCTGTGCCGACGCGAACGCCGCGTCTACCGGCCTCGCGCCCCGCCTTCCCGCTGCGTTTTTTAATCAGCATGCCTGCCATTCCGCCGCGTAAAGCGACGGAAGCGGGTTCGTCTTTAACTGAATAAAAATGGATGTGCTATGTCATCACTTCGGGAAACGGCGCCGCCGCGCGGCTCGTTATTCACTTTGCTGCGCCGCCTGCACTTTTACATCGGGCTGTTTATCGCGCCTTTTATTTTTATCGCGGCGCTCACCGGCACGCTGTACGTGCTGACGCCGCAGATTGAGCATGTTCTTTATGCCTCTGCGCTGACCGCCGAGCCGCAGGGAACGGCGCAGCCGCTGTCGGCACAGGTCGCCGCGGCGCGACACCATGCTGGTGAAGCGGCGCCTGTTTATGCGGTGCGCCCGGCGCCTGGCGCAGAGGAAACCACGCGCGTGCAGTTCAGCCAGAGCGACCTTGGGCCGTCAGAATCGCGCTCGGTGTTTGTCGATCCCTACACCTTGCAGGTTAAGGGTGATATGACGGTTTACGGCACCAGCGGCGTATTGCCGCTGCGCATGTGGCTGGATCAGCTGCATCGCGGCCTGCTGCTGGGCGACGTTGGCCGCCTCTACAGCGAGCTGGCCGCCTCCTGGCTGTGGGTCGCCGCGCTCGGCGGTCTGGTGCTGTGGCTCGGCACGCGCCCGCGCAGAAAGATGAAAAAGCCCGCGTCGGGCTTCGCCTTCGCCCGCCACTGGCATGTAACGCTTGGCCTGGTGCTGTCGCTGGGTCTGATCTTCTTCTCGGTCACTGGCCTCACCTGGTCGCAGTGGGCGGGCGGCAATATTGATAAAATGCGCAGCGAACTGGGCTGGATGACGCCGCAGGTGCGCACCGCCCTGGACGCCAGCGCGCCTGCCGCCAGCGCCGATCCTCATGCCGACCATCACGCTATGCCGCAGATGGACGGCATGGATATGAGCGGCATGGCGATGCCAGCGACGCCAGCCAGAGCGGTCAACGCGCCGGACGCCGACTGGGACAGCGTGCTCAACGCCGCGCGCCGCGGCGGCATCCGCGCTGCGAAACTGGAGCTGCGCCAGCCGAAAGCAGCGGGCCAGGCCTGGACGGTAAGCGAGATCGACCGCAGCTGGCCAAGCCAGGTTGACGCCGTTTCGGTAGATCCCGCCACGTTCGCCATCGTTGACCGCGTGGAATTCGCGCATTTTCCGCTGGTGGCGAAGCTGACGCGCTGGGGCGTCGACGCCCATATGGGCGTGCTCTTCGGCTGGCCAAATCAGCTGCTGCTGGCCCTGTTCGGCTTTGGCCTGTGCGCCAGCATCGTGCTCGGCTACCGCATGTGGTGGATCCGTCGCCCGGCGCTGCCCGCACAAAATCCGGCACAGACGCTTCTTGTCGCCTGGCTGGCGATGCCGCGCTACGCCCAGGCCACCTCGCTGATTGTCGCCCTGGCGCTGGGCTGGGCGCTGCCGGTCATGGGAGGCAGCCTGCTCCTGTTTGTCGCGATCGATCTGCTGCGCTGGCGAAAGGCGCAGCGCGCCGCGATGCCGCAGCCGGAGACGCCGCTTGAGCAGCAGTCGCCGCTGGGCATCGTGCGCGGCCGTTTTGCTACAAAGCAGAAAGAGATGCGTTATTTCCTGCGCAGCGTGGTGATCCTGTGGCTGATTGTCGGCACGGTGATGGGCAAAGCCATTATCAGCGGCGTTATCGAACAGTATCAGATCGCCTTTAGCGACTGGTCGCTGATGATGTACGTGACCCAGGCGTTGATGGTGCTGCTCTATACCTCAGTTTTCACCGGCCTGATGTCGATTCCCCTGTGGTATTTCTTCCTGGGCGAGAGTAGCGAAGAGGAACATAAAAACCGTTAAGAAGAAAAACATCACGACAGTTTCTGGTGATAAAGCTCGCCGCGCTTAACTGCAAACCAGAGAGCGCACTGTCGATCCAGCCTCGTGAAGGGTGAAAAGCGCCTTTACCCTGCTGAACTCACTTTCTGGCCCGCCATCAGGCGGGCTTTTTTTGTCCTGACGGGCGTCACCAGGGTCCGTTAACCTGTCACCATGTTTTCCTCATCCCTGCTAATCCGGGAGGCCATATTAGCGATGCGAGCAGCAGGCTGATAAAAATTAGGTCTAATATCGCTGGCTAAAAAACCGTGCTAAACGATGAGAATAAAAAAATTGACCTGTATCAACAGGCTTGCCCGACAATCGAACGCTGTTGATTCTCCGTTTTACCTCTACTCAGCATAATTCCTGTGTGAGTTATGCCTCGTCATAACAAGTGAAGATATTTAATCGGGATTCGATTACGCCCTACGCTTAGGGCGCTTTTTCATTTGTTCAAACAGGTAGCCAAACCCAACCGGGCATAATGTAACTATTTAAAGGGATATTTTATAATTCTGTTTTTAGCAAAGCTAAATATAGAATAACCGTCATTAATTATCGGGCAGGGCCTTCCATTCAGGCGCGCAAACCTGAAAACCCCGGCACCCACTTCGTACAAACAGGGCTTCCGTCAAAATAACTCCACCCATTATCCTCAGCGATGAGTGCGCTTCACTATGCGTAAGGCGTTTCCAGGATGTGAATAAAGGCGCTCAGCTGTCTCGTCGATGCGACCGCAGGCTTATTCAAAAAAGTTGAACACTTTCAGCAAATCCCCCTCCTTTTCATCTTTCCTTGTCGGTTTATCATCGCTGCATAAGCTCATAGCGGGAGAAGATAATGAATGTTGTGCGTGCCCATCGCGGCCAGCTCTTCGAATATGGTCCCTTTACCATTCGCCGTCTGCGCCCGGGCGAACGCTTTGGGCCGCTGGCGATTGTCGATATGACGACGCTGAAACTCGGCGCGCGCATTCCGATGCATGAGCATGTGAACGACGACATCCTCAGCTACGTCTGGCGCGGCTTGGTGCAGCATACCGACCCGCAGGGCGAACGCACGCCGCTGTCGGCGAAGCGCGTGATGGTGGTGAATGCGGGCGAGGGGCTGCGGCACGAAGAGTCCGCGCCGCTGATTGAAGCCGAAGTGCTACAGGCGTTTATCCGTCCGGCACGCGCCGGGGGCGAAGCGAAAACCCAGCTGCTGGAGCGCGCTGACGGCGTCGCCCACAACGCCTGGACCTGGCTGGCGGGACCGGAAGGCAGCGGCGCGCCGTTGACGCTGCGTCAGGCGGTGCATATTTATGACGTGCGGCTGGAGCGCGGCAACAGGCTGGAGGTGCCCGCTATTCCAGGCTTCGCGCCCTGGCTGGCAGTGCTGGATGGCGTGGTGAATCTGGAGGGGCAGCGCCTGCATAAAGGCGATGTGGCTGGGGATACCGAAGCGTTGCCAGCCGTCACCGCCGAGCGCGACGCCACCCTGATCTGCTTTCTGGTGGATGCGGATGCCACCGGCGTGATGAGCGGAACCATCAGCGGCAGTTAGAACAAGGGAAGGTGAAAACCTTCCCTTCTCTTTACCCGTGGTGACGCGCACGCTGGAGCGTATGCCGGAACTGGCGTACCTGTTCACGTGACCAGCAGCGTTCTTTGAAAGCGACGTTTTCTACCGGCTCGGGCAGCGGCACCCCGTCCAGCGATCCGCGATTGCAGTAGGCGCGCACCAGTCTCAGCGGGGAGACGCCCAGGTAGCGCGCGAATTCAGACAGGGTCATTAACTCACTTTTCATATACGTCTCCTTTTGCGAATGGTTATCTGCATCTTCCAATCGTTTCACCGCACGTTGTTTGATCTTACGCATTGAAGAAGTGATTAAGTTTTGAGCTAAGCGTAAAATTCACCTTTTATTGACTGGCGAAGCGGCAGATTTTCACCCAGGCTTGAGGCTCTCTCTTCTGCATGCGAGGCTGCGTGAAACCCTACTCCCTGCTGCTTATCTGCCTGCTTGTTCCCGGCCTGGCCGCCGCGCACAGCCTGGAAACGGGCAAAGCCCTTCCGCCCGTCTTTATCGCCAATGAGGGCGAACTGGTGATGCAGCATGAGATGCTGGGCTATCAGCGCTGGAGCAGCCAGTCGCTGACCGGCAAAGTTCGACTGGTGCTCCACGTTGCCGGACGGCTTTCAGCCAAAGAGCAAAATGCGCCGCTCATTGCCGCCATTCAGCAGGCGAACTTTCCGCGCGGCCGCTTTCAGACCACCACCATCGTCAATACGGACGACGCGATCCCCGGCAGCGCGATTTTCGTTGAGCGCAGCATTAAATCGAGCAAGCGCGACGCGCCCTGGCAGCATTTTGTTATCGACAGCAGCGGCGTGGCGCGGAACAGCTGGCAGCTGACGCCGCACGGCTCTACGGTTATTCTGCTGGACGCGCAGGGTGTGGTTCGCTTTGCGAAAGATGGGGCGCTAAGCCCGCAGGAGGTGAAGCAGGCTGTCGCTCTGCTTAATCAGATGCTTTCCGGGTCGCCTGCGCTATCTGACGCCGCACTGAGTTCGTGAATAAAAATTTTTATTTTATTGCTACTTATCTCTCTTCCCCCGTCAGAGCGGCAATTCTCGTCTACGCTTAATTGCACCGCCGCGTCAAAACAAAACAATAACGTTCAGTTTACAGCGGCATGAAAAACAACAGGCTTCGCCTTTTTAAGATGGCTTCTTCTGTGCCACTTAGTTCATTTGCAATTACGACAGGCCGACGCTCACCTGCAAGTAAGGACTGCCATCATGACCATTTTTGCTGAAAGAGATCCTACCCTCGTTTACAGCGATCCCCTGATGTTACTCGCGCATATTGAACAGCGCCTTGATCGACTGCTGCCGGTAGAAAGCGAACGCGACTGCGTGGGGCTTGCGATGCGCGAAGGGGCGCTGGCGCCGGGCAAACGCATCCGACCGGTGCTGCTGATGCTGGCCGCGCACGACCTGGGCTATCGCGACGAACTCAGCGGCCTGCTCGATTTCGCCTGCGCCGTGGAGATGGTGCATGCCGCCTCGCTAATACTCGACGATATTCCCTGCATGGACGATGCCGAACTGCGGCGCGGCCGCCCCACTATCCATCGCCAGTTTGGCGAGCCGGTGGCGATTCTGGCGGCGGTCGCCTTGCTGAGCCGCGCCTTTGGCGTTATCGCGATGGCGGACGGCATCAGCAGTCAGGCAAAAACCCAGGCGGTGGCGGAGCTTTCCCACTCCGTCGGCATTCAGGGGCTGGTGCAGGGACAATTTCTCGATCTGACCGAAGGCGGCCAGCCGCGCAGCGCCGACGCGATTCAGCTCACGAATCATTTTAAAACCAGCGCGCTGTTCAGCGCGGCGATGCAGATGGCCTCGATCGTCGCTGGCGCGCCGCTGGCGTCGCGTGAAAAACTGCACCATTTTGCGCGCGATCTCGGTCAGGCTTTCCAGCTGCTGGACGACCTCACGGACGGTCAGAGCGACACCGGAAAAGATGCCAATCAGGACGTGGGGAAATCGACGCTGGTTAATATGCTGGGCAGCAAAGTGGTAGAGAAGCGGCTGCGCGATCATCTGCGCCGCGCCGATCGCCACCTGGCTTCAGCCTGCGACAGCGGCTATGCCACCCGACATTTCGTGCAGGCCTGGTTCGATAAAAAACTCGCTATGGTCGGCTGACCGCGCGTTTCCCGTCTGAGTATATGGAGCAGCAATGAAGGACACGGACCTGACGAAACGCAAAAACGATCACCTGGACATTGTTCTGCGTACCACCACGCCTGCGTCGGGCAGCTTTGCCCGCTGGCAATTCACGCACTGCGCGCTGCCGGAGCTGCACCTGGATCAGATCGATATGCGCACGCGGCTGTTTAATCGCCCTATGCGGGCGCCTTTTCTGATCAGCTCAATGACCGGCGGCGCGGCACGCGCCCGCTCGATTAATCACCATCTCGCCGAAGCGGCGCAGGCGCTTGGCCTGGCGCTGGGCGTCGGTTCACAGCGCGTGGCGCTGGAAAGCGACAGCAATTTCGGCCTCACGCGCGACCTGCGCCGTATCGCCCCGGATATTCCGCTGCTGGCAAACCTGGGCGCCGCGCAGATCATGGGCGAGCAGGGTCGCAGGCTGGCGCAGCGCGCGGTAAGCATGATTGAGGCGGATGCGCTGATCGTCCATCTTAATCCCCTGCAGGAAGCGCTGCAGCGCGGCGGCGATCGCGACTGGCGAGGCGTGCTGCAGGCGATTGCGCAGCTGGTGACAACGCTGGAAGTGCCCGTCATCGTGAAAGAGGTCGGCGCTGGCATCTCACCCGAGGTTGCACAGCGGCTTGCCGAGGCGGGCGTCAGCATGATCGACATCGCAGGCGCAGGCGGCACCAGCTGGGCGGCGGTAGAAGGCGAGCGCGCCAGCACGCCGCAGCAGCGCGCGGTGGCGATGGCCTTCGCCGACTGGGGCATTCCCACTGATGAAGCGTTGCGCGCCGTGCGCCGCAGGCTACCCGCCATGCCGCTTATCGCCTCCGGCGGCATTCGTGACGGCATCGATGCGGCGAAAGCGCTGCGGCTGGGTGCCGACGTGGTCGGCCAGGCAGCAGCGGTGCTGAGCAGCGCCCTGCACTCCGCCGACGCGGTTGTGGCGCACTTTGAGACGCTGATTGAACAGCTGCGCGTTGCCTGCTTCTGCACCGGCAGCGCCAGTCTGCGTCAGCTGCGCCTTGCGCCGCTGACGCGCGTGGGAGAGCCAGAATGAGCCATTTCGCGGTTATTGCCCCGCCCTTTTACAGCCACGTACGCGCGCTTCAGGCGCTGGCGCAAAACTTAATTGCGCGCGGCCATCGCATTACCTTTATTCAGCAGGCGGAGGTGGCCGCGCTGCTCAGCGATGCGGCCGTCGGCTTTCACGCCGTCGGTCTGGAGACACACCCTGTCGGCACGCTCGATCGTACCCTGCAGCTGGCAGCCCATCCTGGCGGATTAGGCATTCTGCGCCTGATCCGCGATATGGCCAGCAGCACCGATATGCTGTGCCGGGAGCTGCCGGCTGCGCTGCGGGCCCTGGCGGTAGACGGCGTTATTGTCGATCAGATGGCGCCAGCGGGCGGGCTGGTGGCGGAGGCGTTGCAGTTGCCTTTCGTTTCGGTCGCCTGCGCCCTACCCGTGAACCGCGAAGCGCATTTCCCTTTGCCGGTCATGCCCTTTTTGTGGGGCACCAGCAGCGCCGCGCGCGAGCGCTTCGCCTCCAGCGAAAAAATCTACGACTGGCTGATGCGCAGCCACGACCGCGTGCTGGCGCAACATGCCGGCGCCTTTGGCCTCCCGGACCGCCATCAGCCGCATCAGTGCCTGTCGCCGCTGGCGCAAATCAGCCAGCTGCCGCACGCCCTGGACTTTCCGCGCTGCGCCCTGCCCGCGCATTTCCACGCTACCGGCCCGCTGCGCGAACCGGCGACTTCCACAGCCGCGCGGCTGTTCAGCGATGGCGACCAGCCGCGCGTTTTCGCCTCACTCGGCACCTTGCAGGGCGGCCGCTATGGGCTGTTCAAAACCCTGGCGAAAGCCTGTCGTGAACTGCAGGCGGAGTTACTGATCGCCCACTGCGGCGGCCTGAGCGATTTCCAGGCGCGAAAACTGCTGCGCGCCGGCGCCGCTCAGGTCACCGATTTTGTCGACCAGCGCGCCGCGCTGGCGCAGGCGGACGTAGCCATTACCCACGGCGGGCTGAACACGGTGCTGGACGCCGTTGCGCAAAGCACGCCGCTGCTGGTGATCCCCCTGGCATTCGACCAGCCCGGCATCGCCGCGCGGCTGGCCTACCACGGCCTGGGGAGTCGCGCGTCACGCTTCTCCACCAGCCATCAGATTGCGCGCCGCCTGCGTCGCCTGCTGGACGATCGGGCGATTAAACAGCGCATGGCGCGCCTGCAGCCCCAGCTGGAGACCTGCGGCGGCGTCGAGCGTGCGGCCGATATTACCGAGCGCGCGCTGCTGACGCGCCAGCCGGTGCGAGCGGAGAAGTGCTATGACATCGCAGTATGATCTACTGCTGCTCGGCGCTGGTCTGGCGAACGGACTGCTGGCGCTACGGCTCAAACAGCAGCAGCCTGGCCTGCGCGTGCGGGTGCTTGAAGCCAACGCTCGCGCGGGCGGCAACCACACCTGGTGCTTCCACGAAGAGGATCTCAGCGCCTCGCAGCATCAGTGGATTGCCCCGCTGGTGGCGCACCGCTGGCCGCACTACGAAGTGCGCTTTCCTCAGCTGACGCGTCAGCTCAACAGCGGCTATTTCTGCGTCACCTCCGCGCGTTTTGACGAGGTGCTGCGCGCGACGCTCGGCGACGCGCTGCGGCTCAACCAGACCATTGCCTGCAGCGGGACTGACCACGTTCAGCTCGCCAGTGGCGAAGTGCTACGCGCCCGCGCCGTGATCGACGGCCGCGGCTATCAGCCCGACGCCGCTCTGCAGATCGGCTTTCAGGCCTTTCTCGGTCAGGAGTGGACCCTGAGCCAGCCGCATCGGCTTGAGGGCCCAATTCTGATGGATGCCGCCGTCGACCAGCAGGGCGGCTATCGTTTCGTCTATACCCTGCCGCTTTCGCCGACGCGTCTGCTGATTGAGGATACTCATTATATCGACGACGCCTCGCTGGGGGCGGCGCAGGCGCGCCAGAATATATGCGACTACGCCGCTCGTCAGGGATGGCGCCTGGAGACGCTGTTGCGCGAAGAGCGCGGCGCGCTGCCGATTACCCTGGCGGGCGACTTCGAACGCTTCTGGCATCAGCGGCCGCCTAGCGTTGGCCTGCGCGCCGGGCTATTTCACCCCACCACCGGCTATTCGCTGCCGCTGGCGGTGGCGCTGGCGGATGCGCTCGCCGCGGAGGGCAATTTCTCCCCGGAAACGCTCGCGCCGCATATCCACCGCTTTGCGCAGGCGGCATGGCGGAAGCAGGGCTTCTTTCGCATGCTCAACCGCATGCTGTTTCTGGCGGCCGACGGGGATCAGCGCTGGCGCGTGATGCAGCGCTTTTACGGGCTGCCCGAGGGGCTAATCGCCCGGTTTTACGCCGGACGGCTGACGCTGGCCGACCGCGCGCGCATTCTTAGCGGCAAGCCGCCCGTTCCGGTACTGGCGGCGCTGCAGGCTATTCTCACTCACCCTTCTGGACGAAGAACATCACGATGAAGCACACCACGGTAATTGGCGCAGGATTTGGCGGACTGGCGCTGGCGATTCGCCTGCAGGCGGCGGGCGTACCTACGCGGCTGCTGGAGCAGCGCGACAAGCCGGGCGGCCGCGCTTATGTTTATCAGGACCAGGGCTTTACCTTTGATGCAGGCCCAACGGTGATTACCGATCCCTCCGCCATCGAAGAGCTGTTTGCCCTGGCGGGCAAATCAATGAGCGACTATGTCGAGCTGCTGCCGGTGGCGCCCTTCTACCGCCTCTGCTGGGAGTCGGGCGAGGTATTTAACTACGACAACGATCAGGCGCGGCTGGAAGCGGAGATCCGCAAATTTAATCCCGCCGATGTGGCGGGCTATCAGCGCTTCCTCGACTATTCGCGCGCCGTGTTCGCTGAAGGTTACCTCAAGCTCGGCACCGTGCCCTTTCTCTCGTTCCGCGATATGCTGCGCGCCGCGCCACAGCTGGCGCGTCTGCAGGCATGGCGCAGCGTCTACAGCAAGGTCGCGAGCTTTATCGAGGATGATAAGCTGCGTCAGGCGTTCTCTTTTCATTCGCTGCTGGTCGGCGGCAATCCCTTCGCCACCTCATCGATCTATACCCTGATCCATGCGCTGGAGCGCGAATGGGGCGTCTGGTTTCCGCGCGGCGGTACCGGCGCGCTGGTGCAGGGCATGCTGAAGCTGTTTCAGGATTTAGGCGGCACGCTGGAGCTGAATGCGCGCGTGAGCCATATCGAGGCGAAAGACGCCGCGATTTCCGCGGTGCATCTGGAGGATGGCCGGGTCTTTGAAACCCGCGCGGTCGCCTCCAACGCCGATGTGGTGCATACCTACAGTGACCTGCTCGGCAGCCATCCTGCCGCCGCCGCGCAGGGCAAAAAGCTGAAAGGCAAGCGCATGAGCAATTCGCTGTTCGTGCTCTATTTCGGCCTGAACCACCATCACGATCAGCTGGCGCACCACACCGTCTGCTTTGGCCCACGCTATCGCGAGCTGATTGATGAGATCTTCAACCGCGACGGGCTGGCGGAAGATTTTTCTCTCTATCTCCATGCGCCCTGCGTCACCGATCCTTCGCTGGCGCCGCCGGGCTGCGGCAGCTACTACGTGCTGGCGCCGGTGCCTCACCTCGGCACCGCCGATCTGGACTGGAATATTGAAGGGCCGCGCCTGCGCGACCGCATTTTCGCCTACCTGGAAGCGCACTATATGCCCGGCTTGCGCAGCCAACTGGTGACCCACCGCATCTTTACGCCGTTCGATTTTCGCGACGAGCTTAACGCGTATCAGGGCTCCGCCTTTTCCGTCGAGCCGATTTTGCGTCAGAGCGCCTGGTTCCGGCCGCATAACCGCGACAGCCATATTCGCAATCTCTATCTGGTCGGCGCGGGCACGCACCCTGGCGCGGGCATTCCCGGCGTGATCGGTTCCGCCAAGGCCACCGCAAGCCTGATGCTGGAGGACCTGCATGAATAATCCAACGCTGTTGCACCATGCAGTGGAGACAATGGAGGTGGGATCGAAGAGTTTCGCTACCGCCTCTAAGCTGTTTGACGCTAAAACGCGCCGCAGCGTATTGATGCTCTACGCCTGGTGCCGCCACTGTGATGACGTGATCGACGATCAGCAGCTTGGCTTTCCCGGCGACGTTCCCTCGGCGCAGACGCCTCAGCAGCGCCTGGCAAATCTGGAGTGCAAAACCCGCCAGGCCTACGCGGGCGTGCAAATGCACGAACCGGCGTTCGCTGCCTTTCAGGAGGTGGCGCTCGGCCATGATATTTCCTCCGCTTACGCCTTCGACCATCTGGAAGGGTTCGCCATGGACGTGCGCGGCGCGCGTTATGAAACGCTACAGGATACGCTGCGCTACTGCTATCACGTTGCGGGTGTGGTTGGGCTGATGATGGCGCAAATTATGGGGGTGCGCGACCAGGGGGTGCTGGATCGCGCCTGCGATCTTGGCATCGCTTTTCAGCTGACCAATATCGCGCGCGATATTGTCGAAGATGCGCGGGTTGGCCGCTGCTATTTGCCGGAGAGCTGGCTGGAAGAAGCCGGTCTCGACCGGCTCCATTTTGCCGATCGCACGCATCGAGCGGCGCTGGCGGGCCTGGCGCGGCGGCTGGTGAGCGAAGCGGAGCCCTATTACGCTTCCGCATCGGCGGGCCTGGCTGGACTGCCGCTGCGCTCCGCGTGGGCAATCGCCACGGCGAAAGAGGTCTATCGCCGTATTGGGATTAAAGTTTACGGCGCGGGCGAAACCGCCTGGGATCGCCGCCAGTCCACCAGCAAACAGGAGAAGCTCCTGCTGCTGGCGGCGGGTGCAGCCCAGGCGATCAGGTCTCGGGCGGCCGCTTCGCCGGCGCGTCCGGCCGAGCTCTGGCAGCGTCCGCGTTAGGTTGACGACCGTGGCGCTGGCGCAGCGTCGCCTGCAGTTTCGCCAGCGGCGGCGCATAGAGAAAGCCAAAGGAGACGCAGTCTTCCCGGCCGCGCACCGCATGGTGTAGTCGATGCGCCATATAAAGTCGTTTGAAGTAGCCGCGACGCGGTATGTATTTAAAAGGCCAGCGCTGATGCACCAGACCGTCATGCACGATAAAATAGAGCAGGCCATAGAGCGTCATACCTGCGCCTATCCACTGTAGCGGCCAGACGCCGCGACTGCCCAGGTAGATCAAAAGAATCGCCAGCATGGCAAACACCACGGCGTACAGGTCGTTGACCTCAAACCAGCCGCTATGCGGTTCATGATGCGACCGGTGCCAGCCCCATCCCCAGCCGTGCATAATATATTTGTGCGACAGCGCGGCGGTAATCTCCATCGCCACGACGGTCAGTAATACGATTCCAGCGTTCCACAACCACAGCATATTTTCTCCCGTCAATGCATCCTGCCAGCCAGCACAGGCTGGCTATCATCTGCTGCGGCACCCCGCAGGCGAACAGTAAGTTTAGGCTATGCTCTGTAATTAGCCGCAGGGTTTACGCTTACCCAACCATTTTTGTTGGGTGGATATTTAATCAGGTCGTGATTCAATTAAAGGCTTGTTTATGCAAGGGGATACCATCATGAGAAAAGCATTTATTTTTTTATCTCTTCTCTCTATCACAGCCACAGCGAGTGCCGCCAGTTTTGACTGCAGCAAGGCATCTCTGCCAGATGAAAAAACAATTTGCGCAGACAGAAGACTAAACGATCTCGATGTTGAAATAGCAACCAAATATAGATTCCTGGCAGGGCTATTCGGTATGGGGGCGCGCGATAGCATGAGGGATGCTCAGGCGGAGTGGCTGAAAAGCAGACAGGCATGTAAAAGCGATAAGCAATGCCTTATCAAATCGTACACAAAGAAAAATAACGACCTTAACGCGATTTACGACAACATAAATAAACCGCTGTGATCGTTCAGACAGGGCGTTTCCCTGTGGATGCTGCTGGCGAGAAAAGCGCGCCCCGAGGCGCGCCTGTTCATCAGAAGTCCGCTTTTAGCACGATGCGGTAGTGCGCCTTACCGGCGCGCAGGTGATCGAGCGCGTCATTGATTTTCGACATGGGGAAATACTCCACCGTCGGCGCAACATCCGTGCGCGACGCCAGACGAAGCAGCGAGCGCAGCTGGCCCGGCGAACCGGTAGAGGAGCCGGTGACGCCGCGGTCGCCGAGGATCAGGTTGAACGCCTGCACCTCGAACGGCTTCATCACCGCACCAACGGTATGGAAACGACCGTTGGCCGCCAGCGCCTGAAAATAGGGCTGCCAGTCAAGGTCGACCGCCACGGTGCTGATAATCAGATCAAACTGACCGGCCAGCTTGTTCAGGGCCTCAGGATCGCGACTGTTGACGACGTAATCTGCGCCCATCTGTTTAATGGTTTCAGTTTTAGCAGGCGACGAGCTGAACGCCGTGACTTCCGCACCCAGCGCGCGCAGCAGTTTGATCGCCATATGGCCAAGGCCGCCAATGCCAATCACGCCGACGCGGCTGGTCGCGGTAATGTTATGCATCAACAGCGGCTTAAAGACGGTAATACCGCCGCACAGCAGCGGACCTGCGGTCGCGGGATCAAGATTTTCTGGCAGCGGGATCACCCATTGCCAGTTAGCGCGCAGGTGGCTGGCGAAGCCGCCATGGTTGCTGATGGTGGGAACGTTGTTGTTGACGCAGTTTACCTGCTGGCCGTTGATGCAGGCGTCACAATACTCACAGCTTTTAGCTGTCCAGCCGATACCGACACGCTGCCCCAGGCTCAGGCCTTTATTTTTCGCGCTGTCACCCAGCGCGGTAACGCGGCCAATAACTTCATGACCGGCAATGAGCGGATAGGCTGAGATACCCCACTCATTGTCAATCATCGAGAGATCGGAGTGGCACACGCCACAGTAATCGACTTCAACTTCCACATCCTCTGCAGCCAGCTGGCCAGGATCGTACTCATAGGGTTGAAGCGCTTCCCCGGCCGCCATGGCCGCGTAACTTTTATATTTCATGCTTTTCCTCGCTAAGGTGTAAAGGCGCTCAAGACAGGTTGGCGCTAAAGCTGTTCGCAACGGTCACGAACTGCCCGCCGCCAAGATGGTGCAACGTGTGAAGCGCGCGGTTTTCGGCGCTGAAATGCCAGCGTCCGTCATAAAACACTCGACTGTCAGCCGCTGCCGCCACCACTTCGCCGAACAAGGTGTCGTAGTTTTGCTGCGCCTCTGTTGCCGGCAGCAGCCGACACTCCAGCCAGGCGACGCAGCTCGCCTCCAGCAGCGGCACGCCAAGCTCCGGCCCCTCAATGGCCTGGATATTATAGGTGGCGAATTTATCTTTCTCGCGCCCCGAGCTGTTGCCAACGGCACAGGTGAGATCGGCGAAAGCCGCCGCCGGCACGCAGACGCCAAAAGCGCCGCTCGACTCGATCAGCTCCCGCGACCAGGTCGCCTTATCTACCACGATCGCCAGGCGCGGCGGCGTGAACTCTACCGGCGTCGACCAGGCGGCTGCCATCACGTTGCGGCGCTGAGTTTGTGGATGCTGGCTGGTAATCAGAATGGTGGGACCGTGATTGAGCAGGCGGCTGGCGTGCTGGAGCGCCACTGGACGGAAATGCGACATAGCGGTTCCTTACTGAATTGACGCACGCTGCTTTGTACATCATAAATGGCTGTAAACGTTTTACTTTACCTTTTTCCGCCAGCGGCAGTTTACCGCTGCGTGCCGAGCCGCTTTTATAATAGATCGTGATTGAGCGGAGTGCGAAAAGCGTGGCGGGCGGCGGTCATCAGCTGGTCGGCGGTGACGGTAGGCGGCAGTCGCGTCAGCACTTTGCTCGCCTGCCAGTAGCATAACACCATCACCTCATCGGTTTCGCTTTCGGCCAGCTCTTTAAGTCGCGCGCGCAGCGTCGGCACATTAAGCGTTTGCTGCTCGTCCAGCATCTCTTCAATAGTTTTTATAATGACGTCGTGTATCGTCTTCCAGGAAAGATTAGTAAGCAAAATCAACCTCTTCTAGCGCTTTCCGGCTCCGGAACAGTGATAACTTTTACCACACAGGCGACACCTGCGCAGGCGAGATAATGTTAACATGGCATTAACTATAGCTGTATCGCTGGGCTTTCGGCGACTTTTACAGAGTGGGATTATCATTGTGGAAGCGCTTTCAAAAGATCTGCAGTTTTGGACATAAAAGCGCGCTTTGTGAGCCCGGTAAGAGCGTGTTGCGACGCTACTGTAACGTGCTGAGGCAGGGCAATTTTTTCAAAAGCAGAAAGTTGAGACCAAACAG
This sequence comes from Enterobacter sp. BRE11, assembly GCF_031844285.1. NCBI lineage: Bacteria > Pseudomonadati > Pseudomonadota > Gammaproteobacteria > Enterobacterales > Enterobacteriaceae > Enterobacter > Enterobacter sp. BRE11. The sequence continues at coordinate 21,174 of NZ_JAUZUX010000016.1, read as the reverse complement.
GAGAGAGAAAATGAGCAGAGACAAATTTGCCGCTGATGCGCTGGAATGGGGTCAGGGATCACGCGTGCTGGAAATTTTTCTGGAACCAACCTGCCCTTTTTCCGTACGCGCCTTCAATAAGCTTGATGCGCTGCTGGAATATGTCGGCGAAAAAGAGATGACGCTGAAAATCCGCCTGCAGTCGCAGCCGTGGCATCTCTATTCAGGCCTGATTGTGCGCTATATTCTGGCGGCTTCGACCCTGCCTGGCGGTAAGGATGCAGCCAAAGCAGTAATGCAGGCGGTCGCCGATCATCGCGAGGAGTTTGAGTTTACCGATCACTGTCGCGGCCCCAATATGCAAACCACACCTGAAGAGATTATCGAGCGCCTGATGCGCTACAGCGGCGTAGATGCTCGCGCCCCCTTCGACCGCGCAGAGCTGCAAAACGAAATAAAGTGGCACTGCAAGTACGCGCGTCAAAATGGCGTGCACGTTTCGCCAACCTTTATGATCAACGGGCTGATTCAGCCAGATATGGGCAGTGGCGATGAAATAAGCGACTGGGCGGAGCGTCTGAGGGGATAACAATGTTTCGCCTGCGCAGTGCGCAGGCGAGGTGAATTACTGGTCGGTGTCATCATCTTCGTAAGCAGGTATTTCCGCATCATCCGGCAGCGGTTCGGTATCGGGACGTTCAGACATGGTTTAGCTCCTTCTGGCGGCAATGAAAACTGCACTATATCGCTACAACCTTCGCCTTTTCAGGCGCCCCTACCCAAAAAAGCCGGGGCTAATAAATCGCTGTTAAACCCGTTAGGTTCACCTCAGGCAAGGCCTGTTCAATCATACGCTTAGCGATACCGACTAGTTATCGAAGCTGACAATAAACTTTCGGTAACATCTGGCAATATAATAAACGTCTTAAAAAGGCGGCGATATCGATAGATTGATGTGTGCAGACGGGGAGGTTGGCAGCGAGCCAACACCAGGGCAACCGCGCTGACTTCCCCGCTGCAGCTGTTCTGATCCAGACCTGACGACGCCTCGTCAGGCTGTTCAGAACCTTAAGGGCGTTTCAGCAGAGGATCAGCTTTGTCCTTTTCCTCAACGCCTGACACGCCGCTTCTCTCAACGATGTCGTCATCAACGCCAGTGGTTCCCCTGGTGTTGAAAGCGCCTGCAGGTTTTGCCGCCGCGCTGCCCGCACCCGTCAGAGGGGCATCCTTAGCGAGATGGCTGTCTGCGCGATCGATGTCCACTTCCTGGCGACGAACGGAATCGGTGATGTTTTCAACGTGTTCGCTCTGATCTGTGCGTACCACCACTTCTTCTTTGATGTGCGCGGTTTTATTAATGACCGGCTGCTCATGCGTTTCGGCGACTTCGATTGTTTTATCTTCCCAGTCGACATTATCCGCTGCGGCCAAATCGCTGGTCGAACGGCGGAAGATGTCTGCATGCTGCTCCTGCAGTGAAATGTTTTCTGACACCTGATCGGTCACCGTATAGCGGCGGACGCGCGTGGTCCCTTCACTGACCAGACGTTTGCCGACCTCCAGGCGCTCTTCAGCCAGGCGCAGCACTTCCTCTTCGCTTTCATCACCAGTCAGCGATGTGCGAACCGGCTGTGTCAGCCCGCTGTCGGCCACGCTGTTTACGCCAGTTGTGCTCTGCGCCGTTGAAACGGTATAGCCGTCATCCTGGGCCAGGCCATTGCCAGCGGGCAGTTCGCCAGTGTCATGCGCATCCAGAATACTGTAGGCACGCGGCAGCTTCTCTTCTTCGGCACGCAACGTCAGCACGACGCTGCCTGAGTTAATCGCATCTTCATACACGCCGCTCTGCTCTTCATCCAGCGTGTTGCCGAAGAGTCGCTGCCAGAAGCCGGGATGACGGGCTTCGTGTCCTTCCGATTTCAGACGCTCGCCAGAAATCACATCAATATCATGCTCGGCAAAACCTGCCTTGATCAGGCTACGCTTAGCCCCTTCGGCCTGCGCCAGGGTACTGAACATTGTTACGATTTTTTCGTGTGCCATGATTTCCTCCTGCGTGATGATGGCTTAGGTATCGTCTTTTTTCCGGTTAATCTCGACATGCTGTTTACGTAGTGGAACGCTCTCTTCCCAGGGAACCTCTTCATGCGTTCGCCGGATATGCAGCTCCTCTTTCAAAACCAGCCTGCGGATGATTTCAACCTCTTCTTCAACAACCGGCACGATAAGGACGCCTTCCTCTTCCCTGACATCCGGCATAGACGCGATGCGCTCATTTTTTGGCACATGCGTAACCTCAACGTGTTCGCGGCGCAACAGTAGACTCACTGGCTCACTATGAGTTGAAGTCTGGCGTTTGACAGTGACATATCCATCCAGAACTTCTTCCCGCGATACGCTCAGCTTTTCTTCAGCCAGATGCAGTATTTCCTCTTCTGCATTCGGATGTTCGTCATTGTTTGAAGAAGAAGCCATATTTCACCCTTAATGAAATGCCCGGTTGAAATAAACACCCTGATATAATCGAATCAAAAGCGTTTACAACTAATGAGATTTAAGTCTGAATCAAAACCCAGCCGTTGCAAGCCAGACGGTAAAAAAAGAAAATAAAAACAAGGTCGGAACTTTATTTAAAAAACCCAGTCTGGAGCCTGCACGGAAATTACCCTTTCTGACCAAAGGCTTAACTCAAATGAGTTTATTATTTTCGCGAAAATCAAATTCAGGATAATTCCTACCTGCAAAAGGAAGAAAATTAACTACGCCAGATAGATTTTATTATTAACGCGCTGATATGCAGTGCATTTATATTTGCTCTTAATAAAAAGGCACTCAAATATGTAAAAATATGTCAGGGGAAAATAATGTCAACATCAGGAGAATAGAAGCGTAACTAAGGGCGTTAAACCCTCTTCACGACCAGATCAATTCAGTTGATATGTTTTTTTACGTCAGGGCAAAGGCTTGTGGGGAAATGTGTACGCGCTGTCGCGATGCACCGCGGCAGCGCAAGGTCATTATTTCCCTTCAAAGAAATTTTCAGGCAGCTGTCCCGGCGCGCGGTCGATCACGCTGTCGTTATCTGGTCCTTCATTTTTCATGTAGGTGACTTCGGCAAACTCAGGGATGATGACGTAGGGATAGGCAGGGCCTTCATCTCTGAAACGATGCATATCTTCGATAAATTCATTCTGATAGCAGATGGTTTTTTCAGGGTGCTGCCCTTCTCCGGCAATCCACTGGGGGAAAAAGATGGTGCCGTGCAGCAATTTGCGGTTCAAATCGAACAGCAGGCTGACGCAGGTGCCGGTCGGTTCGTGCCAGTCTACCTTAAAGATGCCGGGCGCAAACTGCACGGCATTCATCTTCTGATTGGTCACCCAACGCCCGCCGACCAGGCCCTGATGAATTCGGTAGTCACAGGTAGTTTCGTTACGTGCATACCACTCATACTTCCAGCCGTTATCGTAGGTATAGACAAAATGCGTACCGACAAACTGCGAAAGATCGCGAGATGACTCGTTAAGCGAAGCGATAGTCATGGTTAACCTCATGTATCAGTAAGGAGGGCTCCGGTCTGCTGCATAGAGCCGCATTCACTTTTGACGCCGGACATTACATTTTTGCCGGCTCACTTATTATTGATGAGGATCGCTTATTCACCACGTCAACTGCGGTGATAGATGCGCTGCGCGACAATATCAGGCATGTCCTGGCTCTCTTTTATCCGGCCTGAGGATGAGATAAAAGCGTTTTTGTCTACCGGCCTGCCAAAGCAGCATCGCAAAAAATAGCTGCTGCCTCAGGCCGGCACGGGTAAGCGCAGCCTAAACATTTCCTCAACGCGGTGCGACTTTTCGCCTCGTGCTGCCGCCTCTTGTCTTTTTACCGCACGGCTGGCCCTTGTCTGACTGACCCGAGCTCACGATAATCGCTATTTACTTTACTTTATAACGAGAGTGCAAATGAAAAAGCTTAAGCTTGTCGTGTTTATAAGCGCCGCTCTGTGTAGCGCTTCTGCCATGGCAACCGATATTCGCGTCGCCTACGCCGGTTCAATGGGCAAGGTAATGGATGAGAGCTTAGGCCCGGCGTTTGCCAAAGCGAACAACGGCAGCTATCAGGGACAGGGTCAGGGCGCCTACGGCATGGCACGACTGCTGGCGAGCAAAAAAATCACGGCCGACGTTTTTGTCTCTGTTACGCCTGGCCCAATGCAGATCCTGAAAGCAGCAGGCCTGATCGACAGTGCCGTCCCGGTCGCCAGCACCAGCATGGTGATCGCCTATAGCCCAAAAGGCGCCTATGCGCAGCAATTTGCCGCCGCCGCAAAAGCGGGCGATGCCAGCTGGCTTAAGGTGCTGGCGACGCCGGGCCTGAAATTTGGCCGCACCGATCCGGTTAACGATCCAAAAGGGCAAAATATTGTCTTCTCGCTGCTGCTGGCGGAGAAGTATTACGACAGGCCAGGCGTGGCCGACAAGATTATGGACGGCGTGCAGAACCCGGCGCAGACTCATCTGGAGGGCGGTTTGCTGGCACGGCTGGAGAGCGGCCAGGTGGACGCCGCGGCAGGTTATGAAAGCGAAGTCATCTCCGCGCATCTGCCCTATGTCGCGCTGCCGGACGAGATTAATTTGAGCAACCCGGCGCAGGCTAAAAAGTGGTATGACACCGTCAGCTTTACGATAAAGGACAGCAATGGCGAGGAGAAAACCCTGCACACCCAGCCGCTGGTCTACTACGCGGCGGTGCTGAAAAATGCGCCACACGGCGAAAAAGCAGGACAGCGCTTCGTTGATTTTATGCTGAGCAAAGCGGGTCAGGCGCTCTACCAGCAGAATGGCTACGCCGCGCCCAAAGGCAGTACGCTCTCCCTGTGATTAAGCGTCGCCCCTCGTCCGCGCTCTGGTTATCGTTGCCTGCGCTTGCTCTGCTGGCCGTGCCTTTTGCCACGCTGATCGCCCTGACGCGCTGGCACCATTTTCATCTTGCCTGGGGCGACGGCAACGCTATCGCCATCTCGACCGGTCTGGGGATGATTTCGCTGCTGCTGATCATTGTCACCGGTCTGCCTGTCGCCTGGTGGCTGTCGCAGGCGCGCGGCAAGACACGGACGGTGGTGGAGATACTGGTGCTGATCCCGTTGCTGACGCCGCCGCTGGCGATGGGCATTCTGCTAGTCAGCGCCTATGGTCCCTACGGGCCGGCTGGCTCGCTGCTGGCGCGCATGGGCGTGGAACTGGTCAACAACCCGGCCGCCTTTGTGCTGGCGCAATGGTACGGCGCGCTGCCCTGGTTTATTACGGCGGCGCGCTCAGCCTTCGCCGCGGTGCCCGTGGCTATCCTGGAGGCGGGCCGCACGCTGGGCGCGTCACCCTGGCAGCGATTCCGCCGGCTGTCGCTGCCGCTCGCCGCACCGGGCCTGGCGACAGCCGTGGCGCTCGCCTGGGTGCGCGCTATCGGCGAGTTCGGCATCGTGATGATCTTTGCCTATTTTCCGCAGGGCATTCCGGTTAAGCTCTACAATAATTTGCAGAATGACGGCGTCGACGCGGTGTATGTGCTGCTGTGGCTGCTGCTGTTGTTTACCTTACCTTTGCCGCTGGCCTGTTTTGCATTTGCGCGTTGTTACACTCGCGAAAAAGGGCCGCGGCGCACCCGATCGGGAGTGATCTGATGTCCGTTTCGCTGGAGCAGTTAACTGAGAAATACCCTAAGGCGCAGGCATGGGCGTTTGGCGACTCGGCCGAGCTGGCCGACCGTCTTGTTACGCTGGTGATCGCCGGTAAAAAGATGGCGAGCTGCGGCTCGCTGCACGCATGGCAGGATGACGCATCGAAGCCTGAGCCTGGCGGCTACAGCATTATCCTCGACGGCGCGGGGCAGCCGCGCTGCGTAATCCGCACTACCGGCCTTTTTTTGACCCGCTTTGACCGCGTGACCCCGGAGATGGCGATGCTGGAGGGCGAAGATGACCTGAGTCTGGAGAGCTGGCGCCGTGAGCATCAGCGCTTTTTCCAGAACGAAGGCACCTTTCACCCTGAGATGGAGCTGGTGTTTGAAACCTTCCAGCTGGTTGAGGTGGTGTCGTTCTGACTGCGGCTAGCTCGCATTGCGCTGGAAGTGGCTGCTCACAAACGCACGGCAGCGCGGCGAAACAGGGTCGAGAAACAGCTGTTCCGGCGCGCCCTCCTCTTCCACCCTGCCCTGATGCAGAAACACTGCCTTATTTGATACGTCACGCGCGAAGCCCATCTCGTGCGTCACAATAATCATCGTGCGCCCCTCTTCCGCCAGGCCGCGGATCACGCGCAGCACCTCGCCTACCAGTTCGGGATCGAGCGCCGAGGTCGGTTCATCGAACAGAATCGCCTTCGGCTGCTGCGCCAGCGCGCGCGCAATCGCCACGCGCTGCTGCTGGCCGCCCGACAGCTGCGATGGCCAGGCGTCGCGCTTCGCGTAGAGCCCCACCTTATGCAGCAGCGCCTCGGCCTCTTCCATCGCCTCTTTAGCGTTGCGCTTCTGTACGTGCACCGGCGCTTCGATGATGTTCTGCATCACCGTCTTGTGCGGCCAAAGATTAAAGCTCTGAAACACAAAGCCGAGCTGCATCCGCATCTGCTTAATGCGCTGGCGCTGCGCGCGACTCAGCTTTTCATCGGCGTTATCCAGCGTCACGCTGTTCTCGCCCACGGCGATCGTACCCGCCTGCGGCACTTCGAGAAAGGGAATACAGCGCAGCAGCGTGCTTTTGCCCGATCCGCTGGCGCCGATCAGCGAGATGACATCGCCGTCCTGCGCCGTGAGGCTGATGTCGTGCAGCACTTCATGTCCCGCGTAACTTTTTCTGAGGTGGCTCAGCATGATAGTGGGTTGGGTCATGAACGCGCTCCAAAGTAGTAGGGGGAGAGGCGCCGCTCCAGCAGGGAGACGCCTTTGCTCACCAGTATGCTGAGCAGCAGATAGATCGCCGCCGCGCTGAGGAAAACTTCCAGCGCGCGGAAGGTAGAGGAGACGATAGAGTCGGCAATGCCGGTCATCTCCATCAGGCTAATGGTACTGACCAGCGAAGTGGACTTGAGCATGGAGATAATTTCGTTGCCGTAGGCGGGCAGCGCCTGTCGGATGGCGACAGGTAGGGTAATGCGGGTGAAAATTTTATGCGACGACATGCCGCAGACCCTGGCCGCCTCCAGCGACTGCGGGCTGACCGCGTTGAAACCGCCGCGCAAAATTTCCGAGGTATAGGCCACGTCGTTGAGGATCAGCGCCAGCAGACCGCACCAGTAAGGATCGCGCAGCAGCGGCCAGAGCACGCTTTCACGCACCGCTGGCAAACTGCCCAGGCCGTAGTAGATCATAAAAATCTGAATCAGCAGCGGCGTGCCGCGAAACAGCCAGACGTAAAAACGGGCGAAATAGCCGCCAGCGCGCGTCTGACGCAGCAGGTTCAGCCCCAGCGCCAGCAGGCCGCCGCCCAGCAGCGACAATACCGCCAGATTAATGGTCAGCGGCAGGCCTTTCAGCAGCGCCAGCAGGGTTTCCTGCAAAAAAGGGAGGTCCATCGGCTTTCCTTAAACGTTAGCGCGCTGCTGGCCGCGCATCGCGAACTTCTCTACCGCGCGGAAGACCCAGTCGGAGCAGGTGGTGATAATCAGATAGATCACGGCGCCGACGCTGTAGAAGAAAAATGACATCTGCGTGGAGTTGGCGGCAGTGGTGATCTGATTCATGGTTTCCACCAGTCCGGTCACCGAAACCAGCGCCGACTCTTTGATCACCGACTGCCACTGATTGCCCATGCCCGGCAGCGCGGTACGCAGCGCCTGGGGCACAATCATGCGGCGGAACAGCATCAGCCGCCCCATGCCCGTGACCGTCGCCGCCTCCAGCGTGCCGCGCGGAATGGCGTAGAACGCGCCGCGAAACACCCCGCTCTGGTAGGCGCCGGAGATCAGCCCGATGGCGATCGCGCCGGCGATAAAACCGTTGATATCGAACGGCCCCTGCATGCCCAGCGCGGTCCCGACCGAAGAGAGCACCTGACGGCCGCCGAAGTAAAACAGGTAGATCACCAGCAGTTCCGGCACGCCGCGAAACAGCGTGATATAGCCCGCCGCCAGACGCCGCTGCCAGCGCGATCCGGCAATCTGCATCCAGCACAGCAGGCTGCCCAGCGCCGCGCCCAGCAGCCACGCGCAGAGTGAAACGGTTACCGTGACCGTGGCGGCGCTCAGCAGCACGCCGCCCCAGCCTTCGTCGCCGAAGCCAATGAGCTGCCAGTCGATTTGCGTCAACATCGGCTATCAGGCTTTCGGCGCGACGTCTTCGCCGAACCATTTGATGGAAAGTTTGCTCAGCGTGCCGTCTTTAATCATTGCAGCAAGCGCGTCGTCAAGCGCCGCCTTCAGCTCTGCGTTGCCTTTGCGCAGGCCGATCGCCGATCCCGCGCCCAGCACGCCGCCGCTAAATCCATAGCCGCTGCTGCTGATGGCGTCTGCATGCTTTTTCACAAAGGCGTTAAGATTGGTGCGCGACGCCATCACCGCATCTACGCGGCCGTTCATCAGATCGGCAAAGGTTTCCGGGCCAGCCTGATAGGTACGGACCGTGGCGACGTCGCCCAGATATTTTTGCAGGAAGTCCGCCTGAATGGTCGCGACCTGCACCGCGATGGTTTTGCCCTTGAAGCGGGTTTTCAGTTCATCGATCGCTTTCTGCATGCCGGTGGCGTCATCGGCCGTCACCACGCTGCCGGTGCCAGGCAGCGTCGCCAGCGGCGAGTTTTTGGCCGTCACGAAGCTGGAGACGCTGACGGTGTACTGCTGGGTAAAGTCGATCGCTTCAGCGCGCTTCGGCGTGACCGTCACCGCGTCGATAACCGCATCATATTTGCCGTCGATCAGGCCGGGGATCATGCCTGACCACTTCTGGGCGCTGATCTCATATTTGAAGCCGACGCGCTTCGCCAGCTCCGCCACGATATCGGGCTCATAACCGACGATCTTACCGTTTGGCGTGGTCTGATTAAATGGAGGATAGCTGCCTTCGGTGGCGAATTTCAGCGTGCCAAAATCTTTTGCCAGGCTGAGCGCCGGTACGGCTGCCAGACCCAGGGCGAGAGTGGCCGCGAACAGCCCTTTGCGCATCATCATAGTGATATCCTCAGTTGTTATTGTCAGAAAGCAGATCGATGGCCAGACGCACCATCGCCTGCGCGCCGGCGGCAATGCTGCGTTCATCCGGCTGATAGTCGGAGTTATGCAGATGGTCGTCGCGGCCCGGCGTGCCGGAGCCGATATGGATCTGGCAGCCCGGCGCGCGCTCGGTAAACAGGGAAAAGTCTTCCGCGCCGAAGCTGTCGCTCGGTTTCGCGACGATGGGCCTGGCGAACTGATGCGAAAGAATCTCTTCCAGCGCGTCAATCAGCCGGTCGTCATTCATTAGCGGCGGCACGCCGCGCAGATACTCCACCTCGATGCGCACGTTCATCGCCAGCGCGACGCCTGCGCAGATGCGACGAAACGCGGCTTCCATATCGGCGCGTACCTGCGGCGATTTCGTGCGGACAGTGCCCTGAAGCAGGCAGCTGTCAGGAATAATATTGTGCGTAGTGCCGCCCTGGATATGGCCAATGGTCACCACAGCGGAATGGGCAGGATCGCGCTCGCGCGAGATAAGCGTTTGCAGCTGGCCAATCAGAGAAGCCGCGGCAACAATGGGATCAACCCCCATATGGGGCCGCGCGGCGTGCGTCGACATGCCATGCACCCGCACGTCAAACTCGTCGCTTGAGGCGGTGCTGCCGCCTCGGGTCAGCGCCACGTCGCCAGCCGCCAGCTCTGGTTTGTTGTGCAGCGTGACGGCCCAGTCTACGCCTTCCGCGGCGCCATCGGCGATCATCGCCTCCGCGCCGCTTTCCGGCGTTTCTTCCGCAGGCTGGAAGATAAGCCGCACGCGGCCTTTCAGCTGCTGACGGTAGTGCGGCAGGATCGCCGCGACGCCAAGCAGCGTGGCCGTATGGAGGTCGTGTCCGCAGGCGTGCATTTTGCCTGGCAGCGTGCTGCTGAAAGAGAGACCGGTCTGCTCCTGGATGGGCAGCGCGTCCATATCCGCGCGCAGCAGCAGCGTTTTACCCGGCTGCGCGCCGACAATGTCTACCAGCACGCCGGTGCGGCCGACGCCTGTTTGGGGGGTAAGGCCCTGCGCGCGCAGCCAGCGGGCAACAATCTCCGCGGTACGCACGGTATCGAAGCCGAGTTCGGGATGCGCATGAATATCGCGCCGGATGGCGATCAGTTGCGGCTCAAGATCGGCCACTCTGGCCCTTATTTCCCTGGCCAGGCGTGCTTTTTCGTCAGTCATATTTTCCCTGCAGAATACCCTACATGCGGCGTCAGGCGCAGCGGATCGAGCCGCTGGCGATATTGTTGTGTTTGCAGGCTTTATTTATTCACAGAGAAAAGCAGAAAGCAACGCGGAGGAAATTGAAGAAAAATGTTTATAATCAGCGAATTAGGAAGCATTGCTATCAATACGCCTGAGAATGCAGCGAATAAGCAAGATTATTAATAATCTCCGATCGCTCATCACATCGCCTAATTATGTTATTGCACAAAGTAAGCTGCCGCCGATAAAAAAACGCCCTGCGAACAGGGCGTTTTCACCGGTAATCAGGCGCGGCGCCAGCGGCGCGTCAGCTGTTTTTCCAGCTCGACGACGACAAAGATCGCTGCGCCGACGATAAAGGCGATGACCCAGTATTTAAACGGCAGCGGACGCGTGCCGAACAGAGTATTCATCAGCGGCAAATAGATAATCAGCGCCTGCAGCAGCATCAGCACGCCGCTCACCAGCCAGATGCCGCGATTTTTCAGTATGCCCCTGTCGAGCGAGAAGCTGTTGGTGCTGCGGCAGTTCAGCATATAGACCCACTGCGCGGTGACCATCATCTGCAACAGCACGGTGCGGATGAATTCCGGCTCGTAGCCGCGCGTCTGCAGCCAGGCCTCAAGAACGAAGGCGCTGACGGAGATCAGCAAACCGACAAAAACCATGCGCCAGACGGCGTAACCGTCCATCACTGAGGCGCTGACGTCGCGCGGCGGACGGCGCATCACATTCGCCTCGGCCGCTTCAAATGCCAGACCGAATGAGAGCGTGGCGGAGGTCGCCATATTCATCCAGAGGATTTGAACCGGTGTCAGCGGCAGCAGGTTGCCCATCAGGATGGCGATAATAATCAGCAGCCCCTGCGCCAGGCAGGTCGGCATAATAAACAGAATGGTTTTGATCAGGTTATCGTAGACCCGCCGCCCCTCTTTCACTGCGGCGGCGATGGTAGCGAAGTTGTCATCGGCAAGGATCATATCGGCGGCCTCTTTGGTCACCTCCGTGCCTTTGATGCCCATGGCAATGCCTACGCTCGCCTGCTTCAGCGCCGGCGCGTCGTTGACGCCATCGCCGGTCATGCCGACCACTTCGCCGCTGGCGGCCAGCGCTTTCACCAGACGCAGCTTATGCTCCGGGCTGGTGCGCGCGAAGATATCATACTGCCGCGCCGCTTCAGCAAGCTCGCTGTCGCTCATATGTTCCAGATCGCGCCCGGTCAGCGCCTTATCGCTGTTGCTGATGCCCAGCATCTTGCCAATTGCCATGGCCGTTTCCTGATGATCGCCGGTGATCATCTTGACGCGGATGCCAGCCTGCTGGCAGTCGTCGATAGCCGCGACCGCTTCCGGACGCGGCGGATCCATCATACAGGCGAGGCCGAGCAGCACCATCTCCTCGCGCAGATCCGCATGATCCAGCGTGGCGATCGCGCTCGGCACGCGTTTCCACGCCGCCGCGACGGTGCGTAATCCTTCGCTGGCGTAGCGGGTAATTGCCGCCTCCCAGTAGGCGCGATCCAGCGGCTGTGCGCCATCGGCGCGCTGCTGATGCGTGCAGAGCGACAGCAGCACGTCTGGCGCGCCGGTCATCAACACCCAGGCCTCGCCGTCCGCTTCACCGCTGACCGCCATATATTTATAGAGCGAGTCGAACGGCAGCTTGCTTGTCAGCTGCGGCTGACCTGTCTTAACGCCGCCTTTCGCCGCCAGCACTTTCAGCGCACCCTCGGTGGGTCCGCCCACGATGCGCCAGCGCCCTGCCGCATCCTGCTGGATCTGGCTTTCGTTACAGATATTGATGGCGGTAAGAAAGCGCGACATGACCGGATCCTGCGCCGCGATAAGCCCGCTGTCGGGCGTTTCCGGCACGATTTCGCCCACCGGCTCATAGCTGTCGCCGCTGACGCGCCACTGGCTTTCCGCCAGCACGACCGCTTTCACCGTCATCTCGTTCATGGTGAGGGTGCCGGTTTTGTCAGAACAGATCACCGACATGGCGCCCAAAGTTTCGACCGTCGGCAGCTTGCGAATGATCGCGTTTTTGCGCGCCATCGACTGCACGCCCAGCGAAAGAATAATCGAGATAATCGCTGGCAGACCTTCAGGCACCGCCGCCACGGCCAGACTGATCACCGACAGCGCCAGCGAGGGCAGCGGAATGTCGCGCAACAGGTAGCCAAAAACAAAGAGCCCGGCCATCATCAACAGGATCGCCGCGAAAATCGCTTTGCCGAGCTTATCGATTTGCAGCAGCAGCGGCGTTTTGGCGCTTTTAATGTCGCTCATCATATCGTTGATATGGCCCAGCTCGGTGTTGCGGCCGGTAGCGATCGCCACGCCTGAGGCGGTGCCGGAACTGACGGTGGTGCCGGAGAAGGCGAGATTGAGCCGGTCGCCCAGCGATTTATCCCCTTCGAGCGCCTCACTGCGCTTCGACACGACGGTTGATTCGCCGGTCAGGATAGCTTCTTCCACGCGCAGGTTATGCACGTCGAACAGCCGTAGATCCGCCGGAATGCGATCGCCAGGCCGCAGCATCACCACGTCGCCAGGCACGAGGGTTTCGCCTGGCACCGTCATTATCTCGCCGCCGCGCACCACCACCGCTTCACTGGATAGCATATTTTGTATGCCCTTCAATGACTTCTCGGCGTTGCTCTCCTGTATAAAACCGATGAAGGCGTTGATTACCGCCACGCCGAGAATGACAAAGGTATCGACCCAGTGGCCCATGATCGCCGTAATCACCGCCGCCGCCAGCAGGATATAGATCAGCATATCGTTGAAGTGGGCCAGAAATCTCAGCCAGGCCGGCTGAGATTTCTTTTGCGGCAGCGTGTTGGGGCCATTTTTCGCCAGCCGCGCCTGCGCTTCGTCAACAGACAGCCCCTGCGGGGAGCTATCCAGTTCGGCAAAAACGGCTTCGCTTCGATGCTGATACCACGGCCGCGCTTTTAAAGCGGCATTTTGCAATGTCTTGCGGTCGTTATTCATTTCTTACTCCGTGCGGGCAACCGGCGACGGGATCGCAGTTAAATTAAACGGGCCAGCATAGTGCGACAGCTTAAATAAGCCGATACTGATTCAGGTCATATTTTTGTTGTTTTGATTCGGTAAGACTATTGCCGGAATAATTACCCTTTTGCATCAATTTCAATCTGGACAGAAGAAGCGGGAAACGTGGAGAGATCTCTAAGAATCAATGTGTTGGCATGTGTTATATTTGCTGTCGCCGCCACCAGCGCGGTGGGGTGGCTAACCTATTATGTGGTCGCTAACATCCTGTAGGCTATGTAATTTATCGCACCATGCCGACTATTTCACAGACGCAATGAATGACCGGAAAAATAACACTCTTTCTACCGTGCATTTAAGTGCGTCGGTGAAAACGATCCTCAACAAATTAAACAGCGGATAAACGATAACGTCATCACTATTATATTATGTCGTTGCCGGGCCACGCCTGCTGAAGGCCCCGGCTTATTATGCATTACTTTGCGCAAGCTTCTGTGCCGCCAGCTCTGTTGCCCGGCGTCTGACGGCGATAAAAGCCGCCATCTGCGCGCGAGCGGCCTCGACCTGCTCAGGCAAGGCGGAATGCGGCGACCCGGCATGAAACGGCGGTTCAGGATCGTACTCCATCTGCAGCTGAATCGCCTGCGCAGCAGCCTGACCCCGTATCTCCGCCACCAGCGTCAGCGCAAAATCTATCCCTGAGGTGACGCCCGCGCCGGTTAGCCGGTTGCGGTCGCGCACCACGCGCGCGTCGACCGGCTCCGCACCTAACAGCGTCAGCTGATCGCGCGAGCTCCAGTGCGAGGTTGCGCGATAGCCGCGCAATAACCCGGCGGCGCCCAGCACCAGCGATCCGGTGCATACGGAAGTGATGAACTGCGCCTGCTCCGCCTGACGGCGCAAAAAGCACAGCGTTTCGCTATCGGACATTAGCGCAACCTGGCCGGGCCCGCCCGGCACGCAAATCACATCCAGCGGCGGGCAGTCGCTAAAATCGCAGCTCGGCAGCAGCATCAAGCCACGATCCGAGCGCACCGGCTGTTTCTCTTTCCAGATCAGATGACACATCACATCCGGCGTGCGGGCGAACACCTCAAAAGGCCCCGTGAGATCAAGCTGGGTGACATCCGGGAAAAGCAGTATGCCGATATGCAGAGGCGTTTTCATGGCGGTGATCCTTTATGGGCGATGGATAAGCGCGACGCGTGCGTTACTTTGCACCTGATACGACGTTCAGCGTCGCCTCAAGCGAAGAGGGCAGCAGCTCGCCGTGTGTCTGACCAGGATAACGTATTTCATGCAGGCTGACGCCTTTATCGCGCAGCGTAGCAATCAGCGCACGATCGGCGTCGTTAAGCTGCGCGGCGTTCTTCCCTTCATGACGATCGCTGCGCCCGTCCCCTTCGATCAAATAGAGGGTTTTACCGCTCAGCGCCTGCGGCACGGCCTGTCGCGCCAGCTCAACGATGCGCTGATGGCGCCAGCCCAGCGACGGGGCCGCGCTGAAATAGTGAGTGAAAGGGGCGTTGCTATAGAGGGTATCCAGCACGAAGAGTCCGCCGTAGGAGTGGCCCCACAGCGCTCGCCGCTGCGGATCGCTTTTCGCCTGTTTCTCCGCCCAGGGCATAATCTGCTCCAGCAGCAGCGCGCGAAAGGCGTGACTTCCGCCGCCTGGATAGCGTTCATGCCGCGCATCGCCCCGCTGCCCGCCAGGCGGGGTATAGTCGAGCGCGCGCGCCTCGACGTCGAACGGCAATCGGGTGTCATACCCCACCGCCACCAGCGCCGGCGGCTGGTGTCCCGCCATCTGCTTCAGGCGATCTTCGCTGAGACGCGCCATTGCCGCGTTGCCATCCAGCAGGTAGAGCACGGGAAAGCCCGCTGTCGGCGCCGCCTGCTTCGGCACGCCAAGCCAGACTTTATAGCGGCGCAGGCCGTCGGCAGAGGTGAAGGTCTGGCTGGTAAAGCGATAAAACGCCGAGCCGCGATCGGCAACGTTGTCGCCCAGCGGCGCCATGTGCGGCCTGGCGTTCGCCTGCATCGCGGGCGTCAAACCCACGCTGAGCGCCAGCAGCGCCGTGGAGAAAATGTTCAGCGGGTGTTGCATGAAAAACCTTCCTGACCTGACGAAAAGAGTCGCCATCCTAACAAACCAACTGTGATAATGAGAAGCTTTCTCAACAAAACAGGTAATATTGGTTTATGTCTGCTTATCAGAGCCGCTAGCTAAACTCTGATTTAGCGACAGAGGGATTGCGAACCGACATCACAGATCGTTAAATTTCAGCATTCGACCACCGTTTTTTTATTTTTGATGCCGGCCGTTTGTCACGGCAAACGGGCCTATGCCTCTTTCAACCGACACCAGCAAAGCCATTAATCAGAGGTTGTTCAATGGATCGCCTTAAATACCAGATAAGGGTTGTACGCTTTTTATGTCTGTACGCCCTGTTTCGACTGAAATTATTCACATTCAGCGATATCACCTATTCGGATAGCCATGAAAATGAGGCATTAGATATTCTCACCAGACATGACAGCGAAAAAAAAGCTATCCCAAAAGTGATCTGGATGTACTGGGACAGTCCCAACCCGCCTGACCATATCATGGCCTTCCATAAAAAAATGAAGACGATCAATCAGGCGCATGAAATTATACTGCTCGACCGCAACAGCCTGAGAAAATATCTTCCTGCGCTGAATTTTGATTTTCAGGGGATTGGACTGGCGCATAAAAGCGACGTCATTCGCCTCGCCCTCCTCAAGCGCTACGGCGGGATCTGGGTCGACTGCTCGACGCTGGTTTATCAGGATTTCAGCTGGGTGCATGAACGCAGCGGCTATGACATGGTGGGCTATTACAGCGAAGCCAATACGCAGGACGCGCGTTTTCCGGTGATCGAAACCTGGTTTATGTGCGCGCCGCCTGAAAACCCTTTTGTCAGCCGCTGGCTGGAGCTGATCATGCCGTTGACCAAGATCAGCGTCGATGACTACTACAACCGCATCAAAGATCGTCCTGATTTTGAACGCATTAAACAGGGCATTCCGCGCGGCAGCTATTTAACCACTAATTACCTCTGCCAGATTGCCATGCGCGAAGCGGATAGCG
Organism: Enterobacter sp. BRE11; assembly: GCF_031844285.1. NCBI lineage: Bacteria > Pseudomonadati > Pseudomonadota > Gammaproteobacteria > Enterobacterales > Enterobacteriaceae > Enterobacter > Enterobacter sp. BRE11. Next base: position 4,674 of record NZ_JAUZUX010000016.1, on the reverse strand, counting down.
TTAACCTTTATCTGAAAAAATGCGAAACCTCGGCCTTTTATTATCAGAACGTTTTTAAGTGGAATTGTCTGAAGATGTCGCTGTTTTTACTCTGTACGCGCCAGCCCACAACCCATCCGAAATTGATTAAGCTGACCAACAGCGACCGCCAGTTTTTACCGCTGGCCCGTAAGTTGCGCATTCTCGACGCAGAAAGCATTCTCGGGAAGTTAATGCTGGAACAACAGCATCCTTAATCAACAAGCGGATAAAAAAATGGAACAGCTGAAACGACATCTCAGAACGGCAAAATTTCTCCTGCTTTATGTTTTATATAAGCTGCGTCTTTTTCGCTTCCCCGATCTGGCCTATTCAGAGGCGCACGATAACGACGTAAAAGATATCGGTCGGCGAGCCGCTGCGCCGGCGCCCGCCATTCCAAAAGTGATCTGGATGTACTGGGACGACCTGACGCCGCCCGACTTTATCCAGGCGTTCTACGTCAAAATGAAGCAGATGAACCCGGACCATCAGATTCATCTGCTCAATCGCGAGTCGGTCAGGGAATTTCTGCCGTGGCTGCGCTTTGACTACGCGCAGATCGGCATGTCCCATAAAGGCGACGTGATCCGCCTCGCGCTGCTGAAAAGCTACGGCGGCATCTGGGTCGACAGCTCAACGCTGGTTTATCAGGACTTCTCCTGGGTGCATCAGCGTAGCGGCTACGATATCGTCGGCTACTACAGCGACGGCACCACGGTGGACAAGGCTTTTCCCGTGGTGGAAGCCTGGTTCCTTGCCTCGCCGCCGGGCAACGCGTTTATCGCCCGCTGGCTGGAGCTGATTATGCCGCTGACGCAGATCGGCATCGACGACTACTATGCGCAGATTACCCAGCGCAGCGATTTTGCCGAGATCCGTCAGGGCATCAACCGCGGCAGCTATATCATCATCAACTTTCTTTGCCAGATTGTGATGCGGGAGCAGCCCGGCTTTAGCTGCTATCTGAAAAAGTGCGAAAGCTCCGCCTTCTTCTATCAGGACGTATTCCAGTGGGACAGCCTGAAGATGTCGCTGTTTTTGCTCTGCGCGCGCGAGCCGGCGACGCATCCCAAACTGATTAAACTCACCAACGACGATCGCCGCTTTCTGCCGCTGGCGCGCAGGCTGAATATCCTTGAGCGCGACAGCGTAATGGGCAAGCTGCTGACGCCACAGCGCGCGTCTTGACGCCGCACGTTATTCAGGGCGTAAAACAGGCTATGCTGGTGGACGGATGACCGCCGGTCATTGTCACCACAGGGATCTGAACATGCAGTTGATTTCCGAACGGTTAGTGATGCGCCCCGTTGTCGCGCAGGACAGAGAAATGCTGATGCGTATTTATGGCGATCCCGCCACCAATGCCTTCAACCCCGCCGGGCCGCTGGAGAATCTGGACGAAGCGCAGCAGCTGCTGGATCGCTGGATTGCGCACTGGCAGCAGCACGGCTTAGGCAATATGGCGCTGATTCAGCGCGAGGCCCCCGGTGAGATTCTGGGCTTCGGTGGTTTCACCCTGCGCGAATTTGGCGGCAGACCGGTAAATAACCTGGGTTATCGCCTGGCGACCCATGCCTGGGGCCAGGGCCTGGCAACCGAGTTTACCCGCACGATGGTGCGCTATGGCTTTGAGGAGTGCGGGCTGCAGGTTATCGACGCCGCGGTGCGGCCAGACCATCTCGCCTCCCAGCGCGTGCTGGAGAAGGCGGGCTTTACGGTGAACGGGCACGTTTACGATGTGCCCGACGCGCCCGCCACTCTGACTTTTGAGATAACGCTGGCGCAGTGGCGCGACGCTCAGGGCACGCCGCAGTAGCGCAGCGCGGCGGTCATCATGGCGGCACCGATAATCACCGCGATCAGCGGCGCCTTGCGCCAGGCGAGGAAGATGGCGAAGGCGACGCCCAGCACCCGCGCCATGCCGGCAAACTGCTGGCCTTCGAACAGCGTGCTGGTCGAGGCAACTGCCAGCAGCAAAATCGTCGCCGCGTCCGACAGCATGGTTTGGGTTCGTTCGGCAATCGGCAGCCGGTTGCCGAGCTTAACGCCCGCCAGCCGTATCAGATAGGTGCCGGACGCCAGCAGCGCGATACCCGCAATTATCAGGGCCTGATGGCTCATTTACGCATCCTCCACGACAGTAATCCCAGCAGTGAAAACAGCACCGGCATGCCCGCCGGAACGAAAGGCGTCGCCAGAATCGACAGCAGCGCGCCGCCTGACGCCGGGATCAGCGTGCGGCGCTGGCGCAGTGCCGGGAATATCAGCGCGATGAGAATGGCCGGAAACACGGCGTCCAGCCCGATGGCAGAGACGTCGGGAATAAACTGGCCGATGGCGGCGCCGGTGATTACCGTCAGCGGCCAGATCAGGCCGATGCCGAGGCCACACAGCCAGAATGCGGCCCGGCGCTGCGCCAGCGTCGACTGGGAAATACCGAACACCACGCTTTCATCATTCATGATGTGGCAGCCGACCAGGCCGCGCGCGCCCTTCCCCACCAGATCCTTCACCGCGATGCCAAACGGCAGGTGGCGCGCATTGACCAGCAGACCAGCCAGCGCCGCAGTAAGCGGACTGCCGCCGCCCGCCACAATGCCGATAAAAAGAAATTCTGAGGCACCAGCCAGCACCAGCGTCGACAGCGCCACAGGCACCCAGAGCGGAAAGCCGTCAGCGCTGGCCAGCGAGCCGTAGGATAATCCGACGATGCCGTCGGCCAGACAGACCAGAATAATGGCTTTGACCACTTCCCGGTTTAGGGGAAAGCGAGACCTCTTCATCACAAATCCTTCTTATAACGAACGAATTTTCCATTATAATGAACACCGCAGGATTGTTTTACAATACGAACGATCCGTTCGGTTTAGAAAACAGGAGTGAACGTGACCCCGATCACGATTATTGCCCATAGCCTGGTGCGCGAGCGTCAGCGCGCCGGTCTTTCGCTGGCTGAAGTTGCGCGCCGCGCCGGTATCGCCAAGTCTACCCTGTCGCAGCTTGAAGCTGGCAATGGCAATCCCGGTATTGAAACGCTTTGGGCGCTGTGTGTCGCGCTGAACATTCCCTTCGCGCGCCTGATGGAGCCGGAAGAGAAACGGATGCAGATAATCCGACGCGGCGAAGGGCCGACTGTCACCGCCGAGCTGGCGGACTATCAGGCGGTGCTGCTGGCGACCTGTCCGCCCGGCGCGCGGCGCGACATCTATCTGCTGAATACGCAGCCCGGCAGCGAACGCGGCTCGCTGCCCCACTCGCCCGGTACTATCGAGCATATTATTCTCACTCAGGGCCGCGCGCTGGTAGGTCCGAAGGCATCGCCCGTTGAACTGCATCCCGGCGACTACATCTGTTACGCGGGCGATGAGGAGCACGTTTTTCGCGCGCTGGAGCCGGATACCCTGGCGGTGCTGGTCATGGAGCAGAGTTGAGCCATCACTTTTTCCTATGGCGCGCGCTGCTGCTAACAGGCGATCGCAGGTGTAGGATGGCGTTATCAAGGTCGCCAACGAGGACGTTATGCGCATTCTTCCCGCTACAGCCTGTCATATACCGGCAATACAGCACATCTATGCCTGGCATGTGCTGCACGGCAGTGCCACTTTTGAAACCGATCCCCCTGGCGTTGAGGAGATGCAGAACCGGCTTAACGCGCTGCTGGAGAAAGGCGGGATCTGGCTGGTGGCTATGGAGGAAGAGATCCTGATTGGCTACTGCTAACTTGCGCCCTATCGCCCCCGTTACGGCTATCGCTTCACGCTGGAAGATTCGATCTATCTCGACCCTGAGCATACCGGCCGTGGCGCAGGCCGCGCACTGCTGACGGAGGCTATTCGTCTCGCCGAAGCGCGCGGTTTCCGACAGATCGTCGCCGTGATTGCAGGCAACAGCAATCAGGCGTCGATTGGCCTGCACCGCGCGCTGGGCTTTCAAGCCACCGGCGTGCTGAAAGCCGTTGGCTTTAAGCACGGCAGCTGGCTGGATACCCATCTTATGCAGCGTGAGCTAGGCGAGGGCGACGCCACTTCGCCGGAATAAACGCGAGCTTAGCGCTTCTGGCAGCAGAGCAGACCGGCTGCCGCCAGAGGCTTTCACCTTGACGTCATGAAATAGCACTGATCAATCTTTTGCACTGCTTTCATCTTTTCATATTGTTATTTTCGCTAATCCCTACGGCACGGTTTTACGCCAGACGGCCGGATAAAGGCGTTAATGTCTCACACAGCCCCCCTGGAAATATCGCGCCATTTACCCCCATTCACCGCTTTATGAACCAACTGGTCCGGTATTATTTTTAAGACTCATTACCCGTTTAATCATTAGCTTAAGTAAGCGACGCCTTAACCAGCGTTTTATTAGCTAAGGAGTAAGCCAGCAAAGCCGATATACCGGCTAATCTTAGTAAACTGGAAATTTGAAATGTCGCTGAAAAAATCTTCGCTGCTCGTATTTTCACTGATGATGATTCTCTTTCTGACCAGCGTTGCGGTTAGCATCTGGCTGCTGGTGCGCAGCAATGACTCTCTTAACGCCGTGAATAAAGAGATCCGCGTGGTGCTCTCCGTTATTGACCCCATAAACCACAGCCGCACCCTGCGCGTGCGGTTAATGGAATATATGAAAGAGATTGAGGTTAATGACGGCCAGTCCGCC
>NZ_JAUZUX010000015.1:0-131169 GCF_031844285.1 Enterobacter sp. BRE11 | reverse complement strand
GCTTGATATTTTTTAAGCCCGGAGGCTTTTGATATCTGCTCTCGAGTGCCCACACAGATTGTCTGATAAATTGTTAAAGAGCATGCCGCGATTATTCAGCGGCGCGGGCTGCGTATATTACGCTTTCCGCTTTATCAGTCAAGCATTTATTTTTGCTTTCCTGACGATTCGAACCTTGTCGAACCTTACTTAACACCGCATTCCGTAAGCCGTTGTGCCGTGTCAGTGGAGGCGCATTATAGGGAGTTCTTCAGGGCTGACAAGCGCTAATTTCAAATTAATTTCTGAGTGCCGATTTTTTCAGCAAAACCACCCTAAACTGCCACTTTTTCCAGCGACGGGAAGCCATAACGCTGTAAAACTGGCGATAATTGCAGCGCTTCGCCGTTGAGATCGGTACAAAACGCGCAGTTCGCCTGAGAAGAGTGTGCGCCAGGCGATTCATGCTCCAGCAGCCAGGCGGTACGACGCGCTATTGCCGCGCCCGAATCAATTAATCGCGTGCCTTCGGGCAAGACCTGCTGCAGCTCTTCGCGCAGTAAAGGAAAGTGCGTGCAGCCCAGCACCACCGTGTCCGGCGGTTCAGCCATACGTAGCCAGGGCTGGACGGTGCGTTGCACATCCTCTAGCGCGATAGTCTGACCATGCAACTTCTGTTCGGCCAGCTCCACCAGCTCCGCCGAGCCCAGCATGGTAATCCGGCATGAGGTGGCAAACTGCGCCACCAGATCGTGCGTATAAGGACGCCGCACCGTCGCGCGCGTCGCCAGCAGCCCGACCACGCCGTTGCGCGTCAGGCGCGCCGCGGGCTTAATCGCCGGCACAACGCCCACAACGGGAAAGCCGAAGCGTGCGCGCAGCGCTGGCAAGGAGACCGTGCTGGCGGTATTACAGGCAATGATGCAAAGCGAAAGTGGATGACGGCTGGCAATCGCGCCGACGATATCGACAACGCGCTCGACAATATACTCTTCGCTCTTCTCCCCATAAGGAAAACCGGCGTTGTCGAAAGCATAAAGATAGTGCAGATCCGGCAGGAGCTGCCGGACCTCATCATAAACGGAGAGTCCACCCACGCCGGAGTCAAACACCAGCACGGTGGGGCGCAGATCAGAAGCTGTAGCTGGCGCTGAGGTAATACTCCGTTCCTGGAGTTCGATAGCCATACGCTGTCTCGTAATCTTTATCAAACAGGTTGGCAATTCTACCACGAACCGTCAGCTGAGATGTGACCGGATACGACGCGGCGAGATCCCACAAACTGACGCCGCCCAGTTTAACGCGACGGGTAGGATAGCTGTTGTAGTCGTTATCAAAGCGATCGCCGAGATAATGATAGGTCACCGACCAGTCGAGGTTATAAATCGTCCAGTCGAGCTGATACTTCACCTGCTGTTTAGCGCGGCGCACCAGCTGTTGATCCGTTTCGCCGTCGCGCGCGTCGACGTAGTCATAGGAGATCTGATGACCCAGCGGGCCGGTATCAAATGACGCGGTCGCCTCGACGCCTTTAATACGCGCCTTGCTGGTGTTGTAGTAGCGATAGGTATTCGGATCGCTGTCAATCAGGTTATCAATGTCGTTGCGATAACCGGATACCCGCCAGTTAACCGCTCCTGTCAGCCCTTCAAAGCCCCCTTCCCACTGCTTGCTCTTTTCGGGATTGAGGTCCGGGTTGCCATAGCCAGGACTATAAATCTGCGACAGGTTAGGCGCCTTAAAGGCGGTGCCATACGAGGCGAAGACACGGTAGCCTGAAATAAACTCCCAGGACGCGGCGCTTTGCCAGGTGTTGTGCCAGCCGAACTGGTTATTGTCGTCGCCGCGCAGCGCGCCTTCCAGCGTCACGCTGCCAAACTGCTGCTGCGCGGTGAGATAGAGGCCGGTGTTGCGCTGCTCATAACCGTCCGCCAGGTAGTTGGTGCCTGGTTCGGTGGTCTCTTTCTGCCAGTCGATACCGCCGCTAATCGCGCCCTGGCCAACCTGCACGGTATTGCCCCACTGCAAATTGTACTGAGTGACGTCGTCAAAGGTCGATGCGGCGCCGTAGCGGCCGTTACGCGGATCGTAGTTGATATCTTTAGTGCGGCTATAGCTGGCGATCAGCTGCGTCGAATAGCTGTCCCGGTTGAAGCGCAGGCCGCTGTCCCAGGTCTGGCTGTAGAGCTGACGCGTATCGGCCACACCGATAACGTTAAAATCCCTGTCGTAGGTCCAGGATCCATCATAGGCGGTGCGGTTGTCGAAACCATAGCCGCGCACAAATCCGCTCAGCTCATCGCTGAACTGGTGTTCAAGGTTGCCATAGAGGGTCTTGCTCATAAACCCGTCTCTGTCGCCCTGCGCCGGGCCATAGTCGTTAGGATAGCCTGCGCCAACGTCGAAGCCGCGGGTATAGGTGTAGTTGCCGGCCAGCGTCAGTTTTGTGGCGTCGCCCAGCATCTGCTGTGTCGAACCGTCCCAGGACTGATAGCCTTTCGAACCAACGCCTGCGGTGAGCGTGGTGCCAGGCTGCGCACGGCCGGTAATAATATTCACTACACCGCCAATAGCGTCCGATCCATAAACCGCCGAGCGCGCGCCGCGGATATATTCGATACGCTGCACCAGCGAAAGCGGGATTTGGCTAAGATCAGACGACCCGGAGATGCCCGCCTGATTAAGGCGAATGCCGTCAATCAGGATCAGCACGTGGCTGGAATTGGTGCCGCGAATAAACAGCGAGCTGCTCTGTCCCAGGCCGCCGTTCTGCGCCACGTCGACGCCAGGCAGACGACGCATCACATCAGTCAGGCTTTTCGCCTGCCAGCGGTCGATCTCGGCGCGCGTCACCACCGTGGTGGGCGCCAGCACCGAGGAGGCCGGCTGGGCGAAACGGTTGGCGGTAACAACTTGCGTATCATCATTAGCCCGAGCGAAACCAGGTTGCGCCCAGAGAGCAAGCGCCGTTGCGCTAAACGCGAACAGCGAAGCGGAGTATTTTTTCATTGTTATGAGCATCCAAAAGACGAAACAGGATGCCGCAGGTATACGATCGATAGCACGCGATGACCGTACGAGTTGCGACGTCACGCCGGCAGGTCTTCGGGCTGGGAATCATTAAGTGGCGAAGACTTCCCATCCCGCTGGACAGTGTCTGCAAGGCGATCGCCACGACATTCCTTACCGCTGCGCGTCAGCTCCAGATTCGCACTGGATTCCCTATTAACTCAGGCTGAGGCCGGCGCAGGCAGTCTACAGGAGTCGTAATGGAAGTCCAGACAGCCATACTGACCAGCATGCGCAGGACTGGACAATGCCAGGTGAATGCCTACAATCGCCCGGCAAGTTTGCTATTAACCAGGATCGAACATGACACCCGAACATCTCCCGACCGAACAGTACGACGCGCAACTGGCCGAGAAAGTCAGCCGTTTACAAACGATGATGACGCCATTCGCCGCGCCTGAAGCGGAGGTGTTTCGCTCGCCGGTCAGCCACTATCGGATGCGCGCAGAGTTTCGCCTCTGGCATGATGGCGACGATCTTTACCACATCATTTTCGATCAGGCGACGCGCGAACGCATTCGCGTTGATCGCTTTCCCGCCGCCAGCGAACTGATCAATGCGGTGATGCCGGAGATGATCGCGGCGATCCGCGATAACCGCGTGCTGCGCCATAAGCTGTTTCAGATCGACTACCTCTCGACGATGAGCGATGAGATCGTTATCTCGCTGCTCTACCACCGCAAGCTGGAAGCGGACTGGGTAGACGCGGCAAGCGCCCTGCGCGACGCGCTGCGCGCCAAAGGTTATAAGGCACAGCTAATAGGCCGCGCCACGAAAACCAAAATTTGCCTCGACCGCGACTTTATCGACGAGCGCCTGCCGGTAGCGGGCCGCGAGATGATCTACCGTCAGGTAGAGAACAGCTTTACGCAGCCCAACGCGGCGATGAACATTCAGATGCTGGAGTGGGCGCTGGACGTCACCCGCGGTTCGCGCGGCGACCTGCTGGAGCTCTACTGCGGCAACGGCAACTTTTCGCTGGCGCTGGCGCGCAATTTCCGCCGCGTGCTGGCGACCGAAATCGCCAAGCCGTCAGTGGCGGCGGCGCAGTTCAATATCGAGGCCAACCAGATCGATAACGTGCAGATTATCCGTATGGCGGCGGAAGAGTTTACCCAGGCGATGAACGGCGTGCGCAGCTTTAACCGCTTACAGGGCATCGATTTAAAGAGCTATGAGTGCGAAACCATTTTTGTCGATCCGCCGCGTAGCGGGCTGGATGACGAGACGGTGAAAATGGTGCAGGCCTATCCGCACATCCTTTATATCTCCTGCAACCCCGAGACGCTGTGCGACAATCTGCAGACGCTGGCGCAGACGCATGAGGTTTCACGCCTGGCGCTGTTCGATCAGTTCCCCTATACGCACCATATGGAGTGCGGCGTGTGGCTGACGCGCAAAGACGGATAACAGCTTGCAGATTAGCGTAAAAAGCAGGTGATGCGGACGGCAGAGTAAAACGTCCCGCGTCAGGGACAAAAGCGCCGGAACGTTTTGAACAATGCGTAGCGTTGTCCCCTTTACGGACGCACCTCAGGGATGAGGTGCGTACTGCGCGGGCCGAGCGAGCATAAATGCGTTAAGGGACGTGGCGATCCGTCCCCACCGCCTGCGTCGACACGATCAGCAAACGGCAAAACGGGAACCTCAGGTTCTCGTTCTTATTTATTAGTCGTTGTTCTTACGACGCTTCATCTTCACGCCGATCCAGAACACCAGCGCCACCATCAGCAGCGTTGGAATAAAGTTGGAGCCGATATCCGGATACTCGGCGCGCACCAGCGCGCTATACACCAGAATGCCCAGCAGAAAAAACGCTGCCGCCAGACCCGGCATGCCGTCCGGCATATTGCGGTTTAAATAGCGCTGATGCAGGCTCCAGACCGCAAGCCCCAGCGCGATAATCGGGAAGATTGAAAAAGGCACAAAGGCGCTGAACAGCACGGAAAATGAGCCGTTAATCGCTAAACCGGTAATAAAAGCCAGCAGCAGCGTGCCTCTGTCGCGGGAACTCGGTTGTGTCATGGCATTATCCTTATCGTTTACTCTTCGGGTTTTTCCAGGGTGACCGCCAGACGTTCCTGCTCGCGGCGATACCAGTAATAGGCGCCTTTAGCGATCATGCGCAGCTGCAGCACCAGCCGATCTTCAAGCTTGCGACGCTGCTCGATATCCACATCCAGCGCTTCCGCGCCTGCGCTAAAGACAATTGTCACCATCGCTTCCGCCTGCGCTTCGGTAAAGCTACGCGGCATGCGGTTTTCGACTTCAAGGTAGTCCGCCAGCTCGGCGATGAAATGCTGGATTTCACGCGCCACGGCGGCGCGAAAGGCGGCAGAGGTGCCGGAACGTTCGCGCAGCAGCAGCCGAAACGCGTTGGGATTATTGCCGATAAATTCCATAAAGGTGGAAACCGACGTTTTAATGATGCTGCCGCCTTTGGCGATGCGCTGACGTGCCTGACGCATTAGCTGACGCAGCATCAGGCCGCTCTCATCGACCATGGTCAGACCAAGCTCATCAACATCTTTAAAATGACGATAAAAAGAGGTGGGCGCAATACCGGCCTCCCTGGCGACCTCACGCAGACTCAAACTGGTAAAGCTGCGCTCGGCGCTGAGCTGGCTAAATGCCGCCTCTATCAGCGTACGTCTTGTACGTTCTTTTTGTTGCGCTCTGACGCCCATTCTCTCTGCCTTGTGACGAGTTAAGAGGGCACTATAACAAAATTTTCAGCGTACACAGGCCAAAGTTTGTGACTGCCTGTGAACCTCACGCTTTGTCAAACCGTGGGGAATTTCACTGTTAGAATTCAGATGTGCGCGGCGAGATGTTAGAATCTCGTTGTAAAAATGTATAGAAAATAGGACGTACTGGTATGCAAAAGTCTTACGATTACGATGCCATCGTGATTGGCTCCGGTCCTGGAGGTGAAGGTGCAGCCATGGGCCTGGTGAAGCAGGGAGCGCGCATCGCAGTGATCGAACGCTACCATAACATCGGCGGCGGTTGTACCCACTGGGGCACCATTCCCTCCAAAGCGCTTCGCCATGCAGTCAGTCGCATTATTGAATTCAATCAAAACCCGCTTTACAGCGATCACACTCGCCTGCTGCGCTCCTCGTTCGCCGATATCCTGAACCACACGGAGAACGTCATCAGCCAGCAGACTGCGATGCGCCAGGGCTTTTACGAGCGCAACCGCTGCGAACTGTTTCAGGGCAACGCCCACTTTATCGATGCCAACACCATCGAAGTCGAGCATTACGACGGCACGCGCGAGCGCCTGACGGCGGAAAAATTCGTTATCGCCTGCGGTTCCCGTCCTTACCATCCGGCGGATGTCGATTTTACCCACCCGCGCATTTATGATTCCGACTCCATTCTTAACCTGCATCATGAACCAGGCCACGTCATTATCTATGGCGCAGGCGTCATCGGCTGCGAGTATGCGTCGATTTTCCGCGGCCTGAACGTCAAGGTCGATCTGATCAACACCCGCGACCGTTTGCTGGCGTTTCTCGATCAGGAGATGTCCGATTCGCTCTCCTATCACTTCTGGAACAGCGGCGTCGTTATTCGCCATAACGAAGAGTTCGAGAAAATCGAAGGCGTTGAAGACGGCGTGATTATGCACCTGAAATCGGGCAAAAAGGTGAAAGCGGACTGCCTGCTCTACGCTAACGGCCGAACCGGCAACACCGATTCGCTGGCGCTGGAAAATGTTGGACTGGAGGCGGACGGACGCGGCTTGCTGAAGGTAAACAGCATGTATCAGACCGCGCAGCCGCACATCTATGCGGTAGGCGATGTCATCGGCTATCCGAGCCTGGCGTCAGCCGCCTACGATCAGGGCCGCATCGCCGCCCAGGCAATAATCAAAGGCGAAGCCAGCGCGCACCTGGTGGAAGATATCCCTACCGGTATCTATACCATTCCGGAAATCAGCTCGGTGGGCAAAACCGAACAGCAGCTGACGGCGATGAAGGTGCCTTATGAGGTGGGCCGCGCGCAGTTTAAGCATCTGGCACGCGCGCAGATTGTCGGCATGAACGTGGGCAGCCTGAAGATTCTGTTCCACCGCGAAACCAAAGAGATTTTGGGCATTCACTGCTTTGGTGAGCGCGCGGCGGAAATCATTCATATCGGCCAGGCAATTATGGAGCAGAAAAACGGCGGTAATACCATTGAGTACTTCGTGAATACCACCTTCAACTACCCCACCATGGCCGAAGCCTATCGCGTGGCCGCGCTGAACGGCCTAAACCGCCTGTTTTAACGTGGCGTTGAGATAGCCCTGCATATGCGTGCGAATCGCTTCTGCCAGCTGCTCATAGCGGCTGCGCAGAGGCGAACCAGGACGATAAACCAGCGCGATGGTGCGCTGCGGCACAGGCTTATAGCACGGCAGATAGCAGACGCCATCGCGCACGCGCTCCTGCGGCACCGCCAGCGCAGGCAGCAGCGTGATACCGCTTCCGGCCGCCACCATATTGCGTAGCGTCTCCAGGCTTGTGGCGCGGAAATGCGTATCTTCGTCAGCACCCGCTTCAAAGCAGAAACCCATCGCCTGATCGCGCAGGCAGTGACCATCTTCCAGCATCAGCAGCTTTTCACCCGCCAAATCGGACATCGGCACGCGATCGCGGTCGCGCCACGGGTGATCCTGATAGACCGCCAGCTTCATCGGCTCGTCAAACAGCGGCACCTCAATGAAGGCTTCGCTCTCTTTTACCAGCGCCAGAATCGCACAGTCGAGCTTGCCGCTGTCGAGCTGGGCCAGCAGCTGCTGCGTCTGAGCCTCGTGCAGATACATCTCTAGCTTGGGGAAAGTCTGATGCAGCATAGGAATGATTTGCGGCAGCAGATAAGGACCGGTCGTCGGGATCAGGCCAATATGCAGCGGGCCGGACATCGCTTCGCCCTGCTGGCTCGCCATCTCTTTTAAGACTTTAACTTCCCGCAGTACGGTGCGCGCCTGATCGACCAGCAGCAAACCCGCCTGGGTGAACAACACTTTACGGCTGGTTCGCTCCAGCAGCATCACGCCCAGCTCATCTTCCAGCTTGCGGATCTGTCCGCTCAGCGTCGGCTGGCTGACGTGGCACGCATCTGCCGCGCGGCGGAAGTGGCGATGCTCGGCAAGCGAAACCAGGTATTCAAGATCGCGAATGTTCATTGTTATCCTCCAGACCACGATAGCCCGTGGCGATAGATAGGATAGCAATGAACGATTAGCCCTATCAAGCAATGATCAGAATAATGCACGCATCAAATTCAGGCGCTCCTTTTGAGCGTTCTGTGGCCGACGCCCTGCTGCCCTTTTTAACGTTTGAATTCAACGTGCAGGCGTCCATCTCTCTTTACCAGGCTGGCTGCCCGACCAGCCCCAAAACAGACAGATGCTGACTGGGAACAATATGTTGTTTGAAGAGATTGTAGTGGGTCAGGATGTTACCTCTGCCAGCCTGCTTGCCGTATCGGGCCGCGCTACGGTGTCGTCGGTTTTTATCGGCGGCAGAGAGAATCTGGAGCAGTACCCGCTATCAGCGTAAACGAATCACTGTGTCAGCCGGAGCGCTGGCCCTCTGATGATGTGCCTAAAATAAAATGAAATTCCGAAGCTAGAGGTTAGCGGGCAATTATTGCCCGCCTTTTTTTGCGCGTGGTTTGCGCGAAACCCTGCCTGACTGATGAAGGAAGAGCGCAGCGTTTCTCACCGATAAAACCTGTCTGAAATAATGGCCCTTCAGAAGAACCTTTCTCTCTTCCCTTAAAGCGTTCCAGCCTGGATAACCGTAATCAGGCATGACCTGACCAGCACAAAAAAGAATATTATAATATCCCACTCCTCTTTTGCTCTCTTTCTTACGGTCGTTAACACTCCGCAATTAAACAGCAGCCCATAAAAAGCGCCATAACACTATGCCCGTTTGTTATCGCTACCGCCGTGAAAATAGTAAATATACTATATACCCTGAGGTGATATTTTATTATTGTGCCTTTGCGTTACAGAAACCGCTTTTATATCGGCGGTTTCCCTCTGGGAAATGCAATTATATAACTCTTTAAAGGGAAAAATCATGCGCACATTATCACTCGAAGAAATGAACGCGGTAAGCGGTGCTGACTAGGCTGGTGCACTGATGGGGCTGGTGGATAGAGCGGCTACCGGTATGGCCATTGGGGGGTAAATGGGGAGGGGCTGGCGGCCTGTTAGTTGGCGCCATTTCTCAGCTGGTTGGCATTATTGTGCCTACCGCAATGGGCGGCCTGATGGGCTTTATTGCTGGCGCAGCAACTGATGCTGAAACTGTAGGGGCGCTAATTGCCAATTACCGTGAAACTTTCGGTCCGGGCGATATTAATCACGGCACCCTCGCTTAAGCAATATTAATGATAAAGGGCAAGATTATCTTATAAAATTGATAATCCTGCCCTTCTTTATCCATTTAGACTTTCTGGAGAGGAAATGGCTTTGAGAATATTAACTTTGGCTGAACAGCCGTATGTTAGCGGAGCGGCAGGAGTTACCACAGAAGTCTGGACATATTTAGATCAGGTTCTGAACAATACGCTGGATGGCTTTTCTACAGGCATGGCTATTGGCGGCAGATGGGGAGGCGCAGGAGGTATTATTTTTGGTGCTGTCTCTCAATTAGTGGGATTAGCTATTCCATGCCTAATGGGCGGCGTGCTGGGTCTGGTCAGTGGCGTCACCCTGGGGTATGAAGCGACAAGTCAGTTGCTAAATGACTATCGTGAAAAGTTTGGCACTGAATAAACCGATTTTATACCTGTAGTCAGGCGCATTAAAGAAAGCGGCAACAGCCAACAGATTATTACAGCTGGCAACGCCTTCGCATTGCCAGCTGACTTATCTTACAAAAGACGTTTTTTTGCCTCGTCGATAGCAAACGCCACCTGCTGAGGCGCAACGCCGCCTTTCGCATTACGTTTTTCCAGGCAGGACTGCAGCGCCAGAATGGCGTAAACGTCCTCTTCAATCGCCGCGCTGAACTGCTTTAGCTGCGCCAGCGACAGCGCTTCCAGCGCCACGCCCTGTTTGATCGCTTCCACCACCGCTTCGCCAACGATATGGTGCGCTTCGCGGAAGGGCACGCCCTTCGCCACCAGATAGTCAGCCAGCTCGGTTGAGTTGGCGTAGCCCTGCTCCGCCGCTTCCTGGCAACGCGGGCGTTTCACCTGAATGCCGTCCAGCACCAGCGCCGACATATGCAGACAGTCGAGCCAGGTATCGAGCGCGTCGAACAGCCCCTCTTTGTCTTCCTGCATATCTTTGTTGTAGGCGAGCGGCAGCCCCTTCAGCGTCATCATCATGCCGGTCAGCGCGCCCTGCACGCGGCCGCATTTGCCGCGGATCAGCTCCAGCGCGTCCGGGTTTTTCTTTTGCGGCATCAGCGACGAGCCGGACGTCACCTTGTCGGACAGCTCGACGAAGCCCGCTTCGCCGGTATTGAAAAAGATTAAGTCTTCGGCGAAGCGCGACAGATGCACCATGCCGATAGAGGCGTCAGCCAGCAGCTCCAGCACGTGGTCGCGATCGGACACGGTGTCGAGGCTGTTGCGCGTGGCAGAGGCGAAGCCCAGCCAGCCGGCCAGCTGGTCACGATTGATGGCGTAGGCGGTGCCCGCCAGCGCGCCGCAGCCGAGCGGGCTGACGTCGAGACGCTTCAGCGTATCCTGCAGGCGGCTTTCATCGCGCGCCAGCATTTCCACATAGGCCAGACACCAGTGCGCGAAGGTCACCGGCTGCGCGCGCTGCAGATGGGTATAGCCCGGCATCACCGCATCCTGGTTCGCTTCAGCGGTCACCGTCAGCGCCTGCTGCAGTTCACGCGTCGCGCCCAGCAGCGCCTCCACCTGCGCTTTGCACCAGAGTTTAAGATCGGTCGCCACCTGATCGTTGCGGCTGCGGCCGGTATGCAGCTTTTTGCCCAGCGCGCCGACTTTCTCGATCAGCTGGCCTTCAACCCAGCTATGAATATCTTCAGCGTCGCTTTGCAGAATCTGTTCCGGATCCGCCTGCACCTCGGCCAGCAGCGCATTCAGCGCCTGCTCCAGCTGCTGCTGCTCGTCGGCGCTCAATACGTTGACCGTCACCAGCGCTTTGGACCAGGCGATGGAGCCGACAATATCCTGCTCCGCCAGACGATAGTCGAAGCGCAGCGAGTCGTTGAACTGTTTGAAACGTTGGTCTGCCGCCTGGGTGAAACGTCCGCCCCAAAGTGCCATGTGAAACTCCTTCAATCCTTAAAGCAGAGGCGGCCCGAAGCCGCCTCTGCGAAATCTGGTTGGGCGAGGCCTGCGCCTCGCCGGTTATTACTTCTTCTGCTCGTTCAGGGCGCGAATGCGCGAAGAGAGCGAGAAGAGACGGATAAAGCCGCCTGCGTGACGGTGATCGTAAACCTCGTCTTCGCCGAAGGTGGCGAACTCTTCTGAGTAGAGGCTGTTGGAAGAGCGCTTCTGGATCGCCGTCGCCTGGCCTTTATAGAGCTGCAGCACCACTTCGCCGTTAACCTCTTCAGCCAGCGACTCGGCAGCAGCCTGGATTGACTTACGCAGCGGCGCGAACCAGCGGCCGTCGTAAACCACATAAGACATCTCATGGCCCAGCTGTTCGCGCCATTTAAAGCTGTCGCGATCCAGCACCAGCTGCTCAACCGCGCGCAGCGCGTTCACCATAATGGTGCCGCCGGGGGTTTCGTAGCAGCCGCGCGACTTAATGCCGACCAGACGGTTTTCCACGATGTCGATACGGCCAACGCCGTGCTTCGCGCCGATAGCGTTAAGCGCTTCCAGACACTGGAACGGGCTCAGTCTTTCACCGTTAACGGCCACCACGCGGCCTTTTTCCACGGTAACGGTGACGTTTTCAGGCTGATCCGGCGCTTCCAGCGGATCCACGGTCCACACCCAGCAATCTTTGTTCGGCGCATTAGCCGGGCTTTCCAGCACGCCGCCTTCGGTCGAGATGTGCCAGGCGTTCTCATCGCGGCTGTAGATTTTTTCCAGCGACGCGGTGGTCGGAATGTTACGCGCTTTCAGATAGTCCAGCAGCGCTTCGCGCGAACGCAGGTTCCATTCACGCCACGGGGCCACCACTTTCAGCTGCGGCGCCAGCGCAGTGTAGGTGGTTTCGAAACGCACCTGATCGTTGCCCTTGCCGGTCGCGCCGTGGCACAGCGCATCCGCGCCGACTTTCAGCGCCAGTTCAACCTGCGCTTTGGCAATAATCGGACGTGCCATCGAGGTGCCCAGCAGATAGGTACCTTCATAAAGCGCGCCGGTCTGCAGCACTGGATAAACGTAGTCGCTAATAAATTCTTCACGCAAATCGACCACGTGGCACTCGGAAGCGCCGGACTGCAGCGCTTTCTTCTCCACGCCTTCCAGATCGCTACGCTCCTGGCCGATATCCGCCACGAACGCCACGACCTCACAGCCGCCGTAGTTCTCTTTCAGCCACGGAATGATGGCGGAGGTATCCAGGCCGCCGGAATAGGCCAGTACGATTTTTTTGATATTTTGCGTGCTCATGTCGTCATCCTAAATCTAAGTCGTTAAGCGAGGATCCGGGTGCCGATCGACACGCCGTTAAACAGGTCAGGCAGTTGCTCCGCGTGGCGCCAGCTGGCGATATCCACCGGACGGCCCAGCGTGCGCGCCGCGTCGAGCGCCGCGTGCACTTTTACAATCATGCCATCGGTAATGATGCCTTGCGCGATTAGCTGCTCGGCTTTGGCGGCCGTCATCTCTTCGATGCGCTGGCCTTTGCCGTCGAGGATGCCGCTCACGTCGGAGAGCAGCACCAGATCGGCGCCCAGCGTAGCCGCCAGCGCGGTCGCCGCCTGATCGGCGTTGACGTTCATCAGTGCGCCGCCGTCTGTGATGCCGATAGAGCTGACGATCGGCATATAGCCCGCGGCCAGCAGCGTGTTAACCAGCGCCGGATCGCCCGGCTCGGCGTGGCCAACGTGTCCCAGCTCTTCATCGAACTGCGCCACGTTCACCAGGTCTGCGTCACCCAGGCTCAGCCCGACCGCCTTGATGCCGTGCTTTTTCGCCCAGGCAAGCAGGGTTTTGTTGGCAGTGCCCGCCAGCGCGCCGGTGATAATGTCGATCTGATCGGCAGGCGTCACGCGCAGGCCGTTCTTCTTCTTCACCGGCAGCGACAGCTTTTTCATCAGCTCGTCGACCACGCAGCCGCCGCCGTGAACGATCAGCAGCGGACGCTGATGGGCACTGCGATAGGCCAGCAGCGCGTCGAACAGGCGCGCCAGCGCCTCTTCGCTGTCGAGCAGCACGCCGCCCAGTTTGATAATTAATGGCGTTGTCATAGGAAATGCGTCCTTGTCCGTTAAATCAGCGACTGCGTTTCAGGGAAGCCGAAGCGAATATTCATACACTGCACCGCCTGTGACGCGGCGCCTTTTAGCAGGTTATCTTCCGCCGCGACGACGATCAGATGCTCGCCCTGCACCGCGAAGCCGATATCACAGAACGGCTGGCCGATAACCGCCTTCAGTGCCGGCACGCCCTGCTCATAGACGCGCACCAGCGGCTTGTCGTGATAGGCGCTGTGGAATGCCGCCGCCACGTCGTCGTGCGTGACGCCCGCCTTCAGGCGGCAGGTAATGGTCGCCAGAATGCCGCGCGGGAAGTTGCCGAGGTGCGGCGTAAAAATCACCGGCGCGCCGAGGTGCGCGACGATCTCCGGGTGATGACGATGATTGAACAGGCCGTAAGGCTGCAGGCTCACTTCGCAGAAGCTGGTGGCGACGCTCGCTTTCCGTCCCGCGCCGCTCACGCCGCTGGTGGCATTGATCACCGGCCACTGGTCGGCGTTGAGCAGATTGCCGTCGATCAGCGGCTTCAGCGCCAGCTGCGCCGCAGTGGGATAGCAGCCCGGCACCGCCACCAGCTGCGCCTCTTTGACCTGCGCGTGGTTCCACTCCGCCAGGCCGTAGACCGCTTTATCGAGCCAGTCGCCGTGCTGATGGGTAAAGCCATAATAGCGCTGATAAAATTCGTCATCGTTAACGCGGAACGCGCCGGAGAGATCAAACACCACGCAGCCGGCTTTCAGGAATTCCGGGGCCAGATCGTGACTGACTTCGTGCGCCGTCGCCAGAAACACCACATCGACTTTATCCGCCCACTCGGCCGCGCTGCTCAGCGGCTGCAGCGGCAGATCCACCACGCCTTTCAGCTGCGGATGCAGATCCGACAGAGGCTTTCCAGCATCCGGGCTTTGCGCTGAAACCGCCAAAGCGGTTATGTTCATATGTGGATGGCGATGGATGAAGGTAGCGAGCTCTACGCCAGCGTAACCACTGGCACCAACGATCAGCGTATTCAACATCAGGCTGTAACCCTTTTTACAGTCACACGTTCCGGGTCGCGGCGTTGCCCCGTTGCCCACGATGCCGTTTGC
The DNA here is from genome assembly GCF_031844285.1 of Enterobacter sp. BRE11. NCBI lineage: Bacteria > Pseudomonadati > Pseudomonadota > Gammaproteobacteria > Enterobacterales > Enterobacteriaceae > Enterobacter > Enterobacter sp. BRE11. The sequence continues at coordinate 116,663 of NZ_JAUZUX010000015.1, read as the reverse complement.
GAAGGATTTCTGCTTCCCAGCCAAGCGGCGTTAATGTATTTTTATTCACTATTAATGCATGAATATTGATACATCCTAACTCAAGGACCGTCAACAGTGAAGACAAAATTACCGCCTTTTATCGAACTCTACCGCCAGCTGATTGCCACTCCGACCATCAGCGCAACCGATGCGGCGCTCGATCAGAGCAATGAAACTTTAATCAATTTGCTGGCAGGCTGGTTTCGCGATCTGGGCTTCAGCGTCGAGGTGCAGCCCGTGCCCGGTACGCGCCATAAATTCAATATGCTGGCGCGCACCGGCGAGGGCGCCGGCGGCCTGCTGCTGGCGGGTCACACCGACACGGTGCCGTTCGACGACGGGCGCTGGACGCGCGATCCCTTTACCCTGACGGAGCATGACAACAAGCTCTACGGCCTGGGCACCGCCGACATGAAAGGCTTCTTCGCCTTTATTCTCGACACGCTGCGCGACGTGGACGTCAGTAAACTGAGTAAGCCGCTCTATATTCTCGCCACCGCCGATGAAGAAACCACCATGGCAGGCGCTAAGTACTTCTCTGAAACGGCGAGCATTCGCCCGGACTGCGCCATTATCGGCGAGCCGACCTCGCTGAAGCCGGTACGCGCGCACAAAGGCCATCTCTCCCACGTGATTCGCGTGCAGGGCCAGTCGGGCCACTCCAGCGATCCGGCGCGCGGCGTTAACGCTATCGAACTGATGCATGACGCCATCGGTCACCTGATGCAGCTGCGTAACACCCTGAAAGAGCGCTATCACCACGACGGCTTCGCCATTCCCTATCCGACCATGAACTTTGGCCATATTCACGGTGGCGACGCGGCAAACCGCATCTGTGCCTGCTGCGAGCTGCATATGGATATTCGTCCCCTGCCAGGCCTGTCGCTAAATGACCTGGAAGGGCTGCTAAACGACTCGCTGGCGCCGGTCAGCGCACGCTGGCCGGGACGCCTCACCGTCGGCGAGCTGCATCCGCCAATCCCGGGCTACGAATGTCCGGTTAATCACGAGCTGGTTGCCGTGGTGGAAAAACTGCTCGGCACGCCGACTGAGGTGGTGAACTACTGCACCGAGGCGCCGTTCATCCAGGCGCTGTGCCCGACACTGGTGCTGGGCCCGGGATCGATCAACCAGGCGCATCAGCCGGATGAATTTATCGATACCGCATTTATTAAGCCCACTCGCGACTTAATCGCACAGGTTGTTCAGCACTTTTGCCAATGACTCGCAATAAACAGGGCAATTCACTGTTAAGAAAGTAAATTTCCTGATCTCTGCGCGGGATTTGTTGATAAGAATAACTTATCCCGCTTCTTTTAAATTAAAATCTTTGAATTTCCGTCAGTTAGGCGGCTGTTACCGGGCGCTTATGCGCATTGACGCCGCCCGGTTTACGTGGCTAGATAAAAGACGATGTTATGCCCGGTGGGTGATTACTCATGCAGTTTCTGCGCGATTGCAGGCTGTGGGTGTAGAAGTTTACAAAGACGATAAGGGTGTCAGGGTCACATGAACGAACAATATTCCGCAATGCGAAGTAATGTCAGTATGCTCGGCAAACTGCTCGGGGATACGATCAAGGATGCACTAGGAGAGAACATCCTCGACCGGGTGGAGACCATCCGCAAACTCTCAAAGTCATCCCGCGCAGGAAATGACACGCATCGCAAGGAACTGCTTAACACGCTGCAAAACCTGTCGAACGACGAGCTGCTGCCGGTAGCGCGCGCCTTTAGCCAGTTTCTTAACCTGACCAACGTCGCCGAACAGTATCAGACCATTTCACGCAGCGGCGACGGCGCAAATCACCCCGAACTGCTGAAGACCACCTTTGATCGTCTTAAACAACAGCCCGACGTCAGCGAAAGCGCCATCCGTGAAGCCATTGAATCGCTGTCGCTGGAGCTGGTGCTGACGGCGCATCCGACGGAGATCACCCGCCGCACCCTGATCCACAAGCTGGGCGAGGTCAATAGCTGCCTACAGCAGCTCGATCACAGCGACATCTCCGACTATGAGCGCAATCAGATTATGCGCCGCCTGCGTCAGCTGGTGGCGCAGGCGTGGCACACTGACGAAATCCGCAAGTATCGTCCGACACCGATCGACGAGGCCAAATGGGGTTTCGCCGTGGTAGAGAACAGCCTGTGGGAAGGCGTGCCCGCCTTTCTGCGCGAGCTGAATGAACAGGTTGAAGAGGCGTTCGGCGTGAAGCTGCCGGTGGACTTCGTGCCGGTGAAATTTACCTCATGGATGGGCGGCGATCGCGACGGCAACCCGAACGTGACCGCCACGGTCACGCGCCACGCCATGCAGCTCAGCCGCTGGAAAGCCGCCGACCTCTTTCTGCGCGATGTTGGTGTGCTGATCTCTGAGCTCTCAATGTCCGAATGCAGCGAAGAGGTGCGCGAGCTGTGCGGCGATCCTGAAGCCATTGAGCCTTATCGCGTCATCCTGAAACGGATGCGCAGCCAGCTGATGAATACCCAGGCTTACCTTGAGCGCCGCCTGAAGGGCGAGCGGCTGCCGCGCCCCGCCGATCTGCTGGTCTCCAACGATCAGCTCTGGATGCCGCTTTACGCTATCTATCAATCGCTGCAACAGTGCGGCATGGGCATTATTGCCAATGGGCAGCTGCTGGACACGCTGCGCCGCGTGAAATGCTTCGGCGTGCCGCTGGTGCGCATCGATCTGCGCCAGGAGAGCACGCGCCACACCGAAGCGATCGCCGAAGTCACCCGCTATCTGGGTCTTGGCGACTACGAAAGCTGGTCGGAAGCGGATAAACAGGCCTTCCTGGTGCGCGAGCTTAACTCCAAACGTCCGCTGCTGCCGCGCCACTGGGAGCCGAGCGACGAGACGCGCGAAGTGCTGGAAACCTGCCGCGTCGCCGCCGAAGCGCCGCAGGGCTCTATCGCCGCCTACGTTATCTCAATGGCGAAGACGCCTTCCGACGTGCTGGCGGTGCATCTGCTGCTGAAAGAGGCAGGCATCACCTTCGCAATGCCGGTGGCGCCGCTGTTCGAAACCCTCGACGACCTCAATAACGCCAACGACGTCATGAGCCAGCTGCTGAATATCGACTGGTATCGCGGCTTTATTCAGGGCAAGCAGATGGTGATGATTGGCTACTCCGACTCGGCGAAAGACGCCGGCGTGATGGCCGCAAGCTGGGCGCAGTATCAGGCGCAGGACGCGCTGATTAAAACCTGCGAGAAAGCCGGCATCGCCCTGACGCTGTTCCACGGACGCGGCGGCAGCATCGGCCGCGGCGGCGCGCCCGCACACGCGGCGCTGCTCTCTCAGCCGCCGGGCAGCCTGAAAGGCGGCCTGCGCGTGACTGAACAGGGCGAGATGATCCGCTTTAAATATGGCCTGCCGGAAGTCACCATCGCCAGCCTGTCGCTCTACACCGGCGCAATTTTGGAAGCAAACCTGCTGCCGCCGCCGGAACCGAAAAAAGAGTGGCACAGCATTATGGACCAGCTCTCACAGCACTCCTGCGCCATGTATCGCGGCTACGTGCGTGAAAATCCCGACTTCGTACCCTACTTCCGCTCCGCCACGCCGGAACAGGAGCTGGGCAAGCTGCCGCTCGGCTCGCGTCCGGCGAAACGACGCCCGACCGGTGGCGTCGAGTCGCTGCGCGCCATTCCCTGGATTTTCGCCTGGACGCAGAACCGCCTGATGCTGCCCGCCTGGCTCGGCGCAGGCGCGGCGCTGCAAAAAGCGATGGACGAGGGCCATCAGGATCAGCTCGAAGCGATGTGCCGCGACTGGCCATTCTTCTCGACGCGATTAGGCATGCTGGAGATGGTATTCGCCAAAGCTGACCTGTGGCTGGCAGAATATTACGATCAGCGTCTGGTAGACACCACGCTGTGGCCGCTGGGCAAACAGCTGCGCGACCAGCTTGACGCCGACATTAAAGCGGTGCTGACCATCGCCAACGACGCACATCTGATGGCGGATCAGCCCTGGATCGCCGAGTCGATCGCGCTGCGTAACGTCTACACCGATCCGCTCAACGTGCTGCAGGCGGAGCTGCTGCAGCGTTCGCGCGCGCAGGAAGCGCGCGGCGAAGAGGTCGATCCGCGCGTCGAGCAGGCGCTGATGGTGACCATCGCGGGCGTCGCGGCAGGCATGCGTAATACCGGTTAATCCTTTCGACCCTTCCGGGCAGGCAGCTGCCCGGATACCTCTCTGCCGCTGCGCGTTTCGCGCTTGCCGGCGTTGTGCCTGAGCGCTACTTTGCTCTATTCTTTAGGACCATTCCTCGGTTATCCACATTCTCATTTACAGGAGTTGCCCTTATGGCATCAGGAATTTCTCGCATCTGGATGCGTACCGGCATGTTGCTCGGCGCCGCGTTGCTGGTGCTTAACCTCACCGCGTGCGGCGACAAAGAGGGCGACCAGCGCAAGGCCTTTATCGACTTTCTGCAAAACACCGTCATGCGCAGCGGCGAACATCTGCCGAGCCTGAGCGAAAGCCAGAAGCAGAATTTTGGTAAATTCGCGGGCGACTACGCCATTCTTTACGGCTTCTCCCAGCAGGTGAATAAGGCGATCGATCAGGGCGTGCGTCCGGTAGTCGATGAGCTGTCGGCCATCCGCGTGCCGCAGGACTACCTGACACGCCGCGACGCGCTGCGCCAGGCGAACGGCGCGCTGGTGATTGTCACGCAGCAGCTTGAGAGTGCCAAAATGCAGGCGGACAGCAGCAAAGCCTCGCTTAAGCAGGAGGAGGATCTGAAAAAAGTCTATGACGCCGCTTACGACAAAGTGGTCACGCAGCCAGCGAATCAGCTGGTGCCGCTGCTGCCGAAGCTACAGGCGCTAAGCCAGGGCGCGGCGCAGGCGGGCGACTTCCTGCAGCAGCAGGGGCAGCGCGTCAGCTTCAACAATGGTGCCGTTCAGTTCCCGACCCCCGATCAGGTCACGCAATATAATGCGCTGATGAGCACGATCTCCGCCAACGCGCAGGCGTTAACGCAGGCGCAGACCGCCGTTCAGAACGGCTTGCAGTAATCTCTTTTCCGAGACAAGCCGCCGCGCTTGTCTCGGCCTTTCCGCTGTTGCTTCCTTTCAGACTATCGCCAGCCGGAGAAACGCACCGACAGGAGTGTGATCTGGCGCATTTTCGACCAAAAATACTTTGTGATCACAGTCACATATATGAAACAAACAGAACCGATCTAAATGTGATATCAGTCACATTAACCCCTGTTTTGTGGTGAAAAAATAGTCTTTGTGACTTTTTTACACCGCTATTATGTGATCTGAATCACTAAAACAGCCCCTGCCCCCACCTTTATCAGGTGACATGGATCACACTTAAGCCACCCGCTACGCAGCGTCATATTCGCGTGCTAGAGTCCGCCTGCATACAGTAATAGCAACGGCTCGCCGCCGTGCTGGCTTAACAAAAACAAACGCGCTCTCTTATTGCAGCGCGTCTCGATAAGGGGTGGTTTTATGTCCTCATCAGTCAAGGTCAAGGTTCAAAGCTTTGGTCGCTTTCTGAGTAATATGGTGATGCCTAACATCGGTGCGTTTATCGCCTGGGGTATCATCACCGCGCTGTTCATCCCGACCGGATGGATTCCTAACGAGACGCTGGCGAAGCTGGTCGGCCCGATGATCACCTACCTGCTGCCGCTGCTGATCGGTTTCACCGGTGGACGTCTGGTTGGCGGCGATCGCGGCGGCGTGGTCGGCGCGATCACCACCATGGGCGTCATCGTCGGCGCCGATATGCCGATGTTCCTTGGCTCGATGATTGCCGGTCCGCTGGGCGGCTGGGCGATCAAATCTTTCGACCGCGCCGTTGACGGCAAAATCAAAAGCGGCTTCGAAATGCTGGTCAACAACTTCTCCGCCGGCATTATCGGCATGTTGCTGGCGCTGCTGGCGTTTCTGGCTATCGGTCCGCTGGTGGAAGGTCTGTCGCATATCCTCGCCGCAGGCGTTAACCTGATGGTGCAGAACAACCTGCTGCCGCTGACCTCGATTTTCGTTGAACCGGCGAAAATCCTGTTCCTCAACAACGCTATTAACCACGGCATCTTCTCGCCGCTGGGCATTCAGCAGGCAAGCGAAGCGGGCAAGTCGATCTTCTTCCTGATCGAGGCGAACCCGGGCCCGGGTATGGGCGTGCTGGTGGCCTATATGATCTTTGGCCGCGGCAGCGCTAAACAGTCTGCGGGCGGCGCAGCGATCATCCACTTCCTGGGCGGTATTCACGAAATCTACTTCCCGTACGTGCTGATGGCGCCGCGTCTGCTGCTGGCGGTGATTCTGGGCGGCATGACCGGCGTCTTTACCCTGACGCTGCTTAATGGCGGTCTGGTTTCTCCCGCCTCTCCGGGCTCAATTCTGGCGGTACTGGCGATGACGCCAAAAGGCGCCTACTTCGCCAATATTGCGGCGATTGTTGCAGCCTTTGCGGTCTCCTTCGTGGTCTCTTCTATCCTGCTGAAAACCAGCAAAGTCAAAGAGGAAGAGGATATTGAAGCGGCGACCAAACGCATGCATGACATGAAAGCGCAGTCGAAAGGCCAGGCCGTCGCGGGCGCGCCGGTCGTCGCCGACGCCAGCAGCGTTGACGTCAGCCACGTGCGTAAAATCATCGTCGCCTGCGACGCCGGTATGGGCTCCAGCGCGATGGGCGCGGGCGTGCTGCGCAAGAAAGTGCAGGATGCGGGCCTCACGAACGTGTCCGTTACCAACAGCGCGATTAACTCGCTGCCGGGCGACGTCGATCTGGTGATTACCCATCGCGACCTCACCGAGCGCGCGATGCGTCAGGCTCCTCAGGCGCAGCATATCTCCCTGAACAACTTCCTCGATAGCGCGCTTTATACCAACCTCACCGATCGCCTGGTCGCGGCGAATCGCAGCGAAGCGCACCGTGAAGTCGTACAGACCGCGCTGGCGGACAGCTACGATACCAGCAACCCGCACCTGTTTAAGCTGGGCGCGGACAACGTCTTCCTCGGCCTGAGCGCCAGCAACAAAGAGCAGGCGATCCGCTTTGCCGGCGAGCAGCTGGTGAAAGGCGGCTACGTTCAGCCGGAATATGTTGAAGCGATGCTGGCGCGCGAAAAACTCACCCCGACCTATCTCGGCGAGTCGATCGCCGTGCCGCACGGTACGGTGGAAGCGAAAGATCGCGTATTGAAAACCGGCGTGGTGTTCTGTCAGTATCCGCAGGGCGTGCTGTTTGGCGACGATGCGGATGACGTGGCCCGCCTGGTTATCGGCATCGCGGCCCGCAACAATGAGCATATCCAGGTGATCACCAGCCTGACCAACGCGCTGGACGACGAGAGCGTGATTGAGAAGCTGGCGCACACCACCAGCGTGCAGGAAGTGCTGGATCTGCTGTCGGGCAGCCCGGCGACCGCCTAAACGTCCTGCGTGAATTTCCCTGGGGCGGGTAAGCCCGTCCCGATTTCCGGGGCGGGCGTGCCCGCCCCATCGTCATTTGATATGGGTCAATATTATGAAAGCGTTACATTTTGGAGCAGGTAATATCGGTCGCGGCTTTATTGGCAAACTGCTGGCGGATGCAGGCATTGAACTGGTGTTCGCCGATGTTAACCAGGTGGTGCTGGATGCACTGAACGCACGTCATGAATATCCAGTACAGGTGGTTGGCGAGCAGGCGAAAGTGGAAATCGTGAAGGGCGTCAGCGCCGTCAACAGCACTAGCGACGATATTATTGCGCTGGTGGCGAAGGTCGATATGGTGACTACCGCCGTCGGCCCGCAAATCCTGGAGCGCATCGCAGGCAGCGTGGCAAAGGGTCTGGCAAAACGCCATGACGATAACAATACCCAGCCGCTGAATATTATCGCCTGTGAAAATATGGTGCGCGGCACCAGCCAGCTGAAACAGCACGTGCTGAAAGCGCTGCCGGAGCAGCATCACGCCTGGGTCGAGCAGCACGTCGGCTTCGTCGACTCCGCCGTAGACCGCATCGTGCCGCCGTCCGAAGCGGGCAGCAACGACCCGCTGGAGGTCACCGTTGAAACCTTTAGCGAGTGGATTGTCGATAAAACCCAGTTCAAAGGCGAGCTGCCCACCATTGCGGGCATGGAGCTTACCGACAACCTGATGGCGTTCGTCGAGCGCAAACTGTTTACCCTTAACACCGGCCACGCCATCACCGCCTATCTCGGCCAGCTCGCCGGGCATCAGACCATACGCGATGCCATCCTGGATGAGAAAATCCGCGCGGTGGTCAAAGGGGCGATGGAAGAGAGCGGCGCAGTATTGATCAAGCGCTACGGTTTCGACGCCGACAAGCACGCTGCCTATATCGAAAAAATCCTCGGCCGCTTCGAGAATCCCTACCTGAAAGATGATGTAGAGCGCGTAGGCCGTCAGCCGCTGCGTAAGCTGAGCGCGGGCGATCGCCTGATCAAACCGACGCTGGGCACGCTGGAGTATCAGTTGCCGAACACGCATCTGGTACAGGGCATTGCCGCCGCGATGCACTACCGCAGCGCGCAGGATCCGCAGGCGCAGGAGCTGGAAGCGCTGATTAACGAGAAAGGCCCGCAGGCGACGCTGGCACAGGTATCCGGCCTGGATGCCAACAGCGATGTGGTCGCGGCGGTGGTCAGCGCCTACAACGCGATGGCCTGACAGGCGCGTGTCCATCACGCACAAGCGGTACGGGCACGGCGACGCGGTGCCCGTTGGCGGTATCAGAATTTTGCAGGCGATAATGGAAGAGAAGCAAGCTTTTGAAAACCAGGTGCTTGAACGCCTGAACGCCGGACGCTCGGTGAGAAGCTTTCTGATCGCCGCCGTCGAGCTGTTGGCCGAAGCAGTCAATCTGCTGGTGCTGCAGGTGTTTCGCAAGGACGACTACGCGGTGAAGTATGCGGTTGAGCCGCTGCTGCTGGGCGGCGGCCCGCTCGGCGAGCTGCCGGTGCGCCTTAAGCTTATTTATGGGCTGGGGGTGATCAGCCGCCACGAGTATGAAGATTGCGAGCTGCTGCTGGCGCTGCGCGAAGAGCTGAACCACGATGGAAGTGACTACCGTTTTACCGACGATGAGATCCTCGGCCCGTTCGGCGAGCTGCACTGCGTAGCCGCCTGGCCGCCGAAGCCGGACTTTCATCCTGATGACGTCGAGCTGCGCGCCATGCAGCAACAGCGCTATCTGCAAATGGTGCGCTCGACCATGGTGCTCTCGTTAACCGAGCTCATCTCGCGTATCAGCCTGAAACAGGCGTTCAAACGTCCCGGCGCCTGATAATCAGGCGCCCTGCTTTCTCGTCGCGCGCGAATTTGCGCCGCTTTTCGTGTATCCTCTGCCTGTTTTCCACAACGAGTTTTCGCCATGAAAGAGCAAGAAAAAGCCGAGATTAAACGTCTGAGCGACCAGCTGGACGCCCTGAATCGCAAAGAGCCGCAGCTGCTGGAAGCGGGCGACGCCGAGAAGCTGGGCGCGCTGCTGAAAGAAAAAGAGAAGCTGGTGACCGAGATTGAACGTCTGCGCGACAAGCGGGACGACAAGCTGAGCAAAGAGGCGCAAAAGCTGATGGATCTGCCGTTCAGCCGCGAGATCACCAAAAAAGAGCAGGCCGATATGGGTATGCTGAAGAAAAGCGTGCGCGGCCTGGTGGTCGTGCATCCCATGACCGCGCTGGGCCGCGAAATGGGCCTGAAGGTCATGACCGGCTTCGCGAAGAAGCCGTTCTGAGTGCGGGATCAGGCGGCCGCCTGATCCTCTTCGCGCTGGCCGACGGCAGCTGACACCTGCTGCGCCAGCGCATCCAGCAGTTCATAACGTCGCCGATACTCTGCGCGCTTCTTGCTGGCGATCTCCTCCAGCGCTTTGCGCGGCAGGCTAAGCGGCAGCTGATAAAGGTCATCTTTGCGCGCCTCGCCGCCCAGCGATGTCCAGAACTCGCTATAGCTGGCGAAGAAATAATCGCTTTTGCTGTGGCGATAGCGCAGGCTGCGGAACACATGCGTGGTATCGCCAACGGCGATAATCTTCTCTGCCGCGCAGCGCTGCGCCAGCATACAGACCACCTCCATAACCAGACGCTTAGGAAAAAGCCCGTGCGCCGCTTTCGTCGCCTCGCGGATCGCGTCGTTGGAGATATGTTTGCGCGGCCCCTGCAGGCCGCCGATCAGCAGAGTGCGCAGCCCCGCTTCCTTGATCAGCGAAAACGAGAGCGAGGCGATAGCTTCATTCTGATAGCGCAACACCAGCGTTATCTCCCCTTCACGATCGAAACGCCCTGGGCAGGAGAAGAGCTCGAACGTCTCGCTATTTTTCCCGCTCAGCGTCGCCAGTAAATTATCGCCGGGGCTTTGCAGCAGCTGACGTAATTTGCTGTTTTGCAACGCGGCAACCAGCTGATAGTGGTCCAGGATCGCCTGCGCGCGCGCCGCTACGCTGAACCCCGCGCGCAAATAGGGGCGATGCGGCTTCGCGGGTAACAGCCCCTGCACGCTCATCACCTGATGCAAATCAGGCAGATGCGATAGCTGGTTTAAATAGCGTAGCGTCGTCACGGGGAATGTCACCGTCCGCAGCGCGAACTTGAGGCGGAATTGTTTGCTCAACCACAGTTTATTAGGAATATATTTTCCGCTGATTAACTGAAAAAACAGCGAAGCGGACGACTCAGTCGTCGGCGCAGATGTAGTTATGATAGACATGATGTAACATTCTCTGGTGGAATGTTATTTAGCCTACCCGGATAAAATTCAACGAAAGGTTAATGCCTCGGAAAGATTAAAAGCCAACTATTCGGATGTTTAGCTGCGGTTTAAATAACCCTGTTTAAGCCATAAAAAAAACCGGCGAATGACGTCGCCGGTTTTTTACTTATTAACGCACAAACTTATTTAGCAGAGGCGAAACGCGCTGCGGCTTCGTCCCAGTTCACCACGTTCCAGAACGCCTTGATATAGTCAGGACGTTTGTTCTGATACTTCAGGTAGTAGGCGTGTTCCCAGACATCCAGGCCCAGAATCGGGTAGCCTGATGCGCCGGAGATCGCTTCGCCCATCAGCGGGTTGTCCTGGTTAGCGGTAGAGACCACGGCCAGCTTGTCGCCTTTTTTCACCAGCCACGCCCAGCCTGAGCCAAAGCGGGTAGCAGCGGCTTTCTCAAACTCTTCCTGGAATTTCTCAACGCTGCCGAAATCTTTTTCGATAGCCGCTTTCAGGTCGCCCTGCAGCGTGGTGCCGGTTTTCAGGCCTTTCCAGAACAGGCTGTGGTTAGCGTGGCCGCCAGCGTTATTGCGCAGTACGGTTTTTTTGTCTGCCGGAACCTGATCCAGCTTAGTGATCAGCTCGTCAACCGGCAGGTCAGCGAATTCGGTTCCTTCCAGCGCGGCGTTAGCGTTATTAACGTAGGTCTGGTGGTGTTTGGTGTGATGGATTTCCATCGTCTGCTTGTCGAAGTGCGGTTCCAGTGCGTCGTATGCGTAAGGCAGGGATGGCAGTGAATAACTCATGTTCTTCCTCTCCATTTCATATTTGAGCGGCAGCGCCAGATGGCGCGCCACGTAAGCAGTCGAACCATTATAGTTAAATTCATGATCCGGAAAAGGGTAATCAATGCCCCATTAAACATAAGGAATTTACAAATTTGCTATAAACAAGCTGTTGTTTTTACAGCCTGCCGCCGCTGAGCGTCTCTTAGCGCAGGCGCTGCGGATGCGTGTAAACCGTGGCGCGCCCCGGTTTGCTAAAGCCGACCAGCGTCAGGTTGCAGCGCGCCGCCACCTCGACGGCCAGACGCGTCGCTGCCGAAACGGCGAACAGGATTTCGACGCCGCACATGGCGGATTTCTGCACCATCTCATAGCTGGCGCGGCTGGAAACCAGCACTGCACCGTCGCCCCACGCCGCGCGGCTGCGGTAGCCGAGCAGCTTATCCAGCGCGACGTGGCGACCTACATCTTCACAGCCGCCTGCCAGATCGCCGTCCGGACGCAGCCAGGCCGCCGCATGGGTGCAGCCAGTTTGCTGGCCGACAGGCTGAAAAGTCTTTAGCTGGCTCAGGCCACGATCCAGCTGTGCCAGCTCGAAGGTCTGCGTAAAAGGTAGCGGCTGCACCGGCTTGCCAATCTGATCCAGCTGCTCGACGCCGCACACGCCGCAGCCGGTACGCCCCGCCAGCGCACGGCGCTGCTCTTTCAGCGCCATAAAACGTCGGCTGGAGAGTTCGATCTGCACCTCAATGCCGTTACAGCCCGGCACCACATCCAGACCAAAAATGTCGCCCGGCGCGTCGATAATGCCTTCCGACAGGGAAAAGCCGATGGCGAACGCCTCCAGATCTTTCGGCGTTGTCATCATCACCACGTGAGAAATGCCGTTATAGACCAGCGCGACCGGCACTTCATCCGCCAGCCAGTCGGGCTGCGCCACGGTCAGATCGGCGCGCTGCCACACCAGCGTTTCGCTGGCACCGGTCTGAGTTGTTAAATTTTCGCCGAGGGTTTGCGGGGTAACGTTCAAGGTGTACGACCTGTTATTAACAAGAAATTAAATTTTCGCGGCCACGATGGGGGTCAGCCGCGCGCTTAAGTTTGCCCTGTTGTCACCGGCAGCGCAAAAAAACCGCTATACAAATTATGCGGCCAAAAGATAGCCAGCGGCACGGCGGCGCGCCCTGCCGAGATAAATGAGAATGATTTCCCATTGCGCTTTAACATCGGTTTTAATAAAAGAATATAATTTTTACCGCCCTCCTGAATAAGATCCGCCGCGCACCTCACTCTCCAAACAAATTTAAACAGAATTTAAAAAAAGGATTACTAAAGGCTAACTTATTGACCTTAATCAAATAAAATGCAGACAGGCTTGTTATTTTGCATAGCTTCGCAATGGAGCCAATAAAGAAGAAAGATAAATGCAAATTACCAGACGGCGTTTTTTCAAAATCTGCGCTGGCGGAATGGCGGGAACCAGCGCGGCGTTGCTGGGCTTCACCCCGGAATCCGCGCTAGCCAGCGTCAGGGAATATAAGCTCGTACGCGCCAGAGAGACGCGCAACAACTGCACTTACTGCTCTGTCGGCTGCGGCATGCTGATCTACAGCCTCGGCGACGGCGCAAAAAATGCCAGCGCTGCGATCTATCATATCGAAGGCGATCCCGATCATCCGGTCAGCCGCGGCTCGCTCTGCCCGAAAGGCGCGGGCGTGCTTGACTATATTCACAGCGACCAGCGACTGAAATATCCAGAATATCGCGCGCCGGGCAGCGACAAGTGGCAGCGCATCAGCTGGCAGGAGGCTTTTGAGCGCATCGCCCGGCTGATGAAGCAGGATCGCGACGCCCACTTCCAGCAAACTAACGCCGCTGGCGTCACGGTCAACCGGTGGCCTACCACCGCCATGTTCTGCTCCTCGGCCGCCAGCAATGAAACCGGCCTGCTTGACCATAAATTCGCCCGTGCGCTCGGCATCGTGGCGCTGGAGAATCAGGCACGGCTGTGCCACGGACCGACTGTCGCCGCGCTGGCGCCCAGCTTCGGCCGCGGCGCCATGACCAATAACTGGAACGACATCAAAAACGCCAACGTGGTGCTGATCATGGGCGGCAACCCGGCGGAAGCGCATCCGGTCGGCTTTAAGTGGGTGATCGAGGCGAAGACGCGCAATAACGCGCAGGTCATCGTCGTGGATCCGCGCTTCAACCGATCGGCGTCGGTGGCGGATCTCTATGCGCCGGTGCGCGCGGGCAGCGACGTGGTGTTTCTGATGGGCGTCATCAACTACCTGCTGCAGCACAATCAGATTCAGCAGCCGTACGTGCGCGCCTTTACCAACGCCGCGCTGATCGTCAGCGAGGGCTATCGCTTCGAAGAGGGGCTGTTCAGCGGCTACGACGCAGAGACGCGCCAGTACGACCGCGCCAGCTGGCACTATGAGCAGGATGAAAACGGCCACGCGCGCCGCGACGATAGCTTTAGCCATCCGCGCTGCGTGCTGAATATGCTCAAGGCGCACGCCAGCCGCTACACCCCGGAGATGGTGACACGCCTGTGCGGCACGCCCCATGAGACCTTTCTCGCTATCTGCCGTCAGCTGGCGTCCACCAGCGCGCCCAACCGCACCGCTACCATCCTCTACGCGCTGGGCTGGACGCACCACACTAACGGCTCGCAGATTATCCGCACCGCGGCGATGATCCAGCTACTGCTGGGCAACATCGGCATGCCGGGCGGCGGCATCAACGCGCTGCGCGGCCACTCCAACGTGCAGGGTTATACCGATCTCGGCCTGCTGTCGCAAAGTTTGCCGGGCTATCTGCCGCTGCCGTCGGAAAAGATGGCGACGCTGGCGGACTACCTGCAAAAAGCGACGCCTGTGGCGTCACTGCCGGGCCAGGTCAACTACTGGCAAAACACCGATAAGTTCTTTATCAGCCTGATGAAGAGCTTTTACGGCGACGCTGCCACGGCGGACAACCAGTGGGGCTACGACTGGCTGCCCAAGTGGGATAAAAGCTACGACTGCATGGCGCAGGCGGAGATGATGGAGCAGGGCGAAATAAACGGTGCGCTTATTCAGGGCTTTAACCTGCTTGCCGCCTTCCCCGACAAGAACAAAGCCTGTCGCGCCCTTTCGCGCCTGAAGTATATGGTGGTGATCGATCCACTCAGCACCGAAACCGCCAGCTTCTGGCAGTCTCACGGCGAATTTAACGACGTCGATCCCGCGCAGATCGCGACGGAAGTATTCCGTCTGCCCTCTTCCTGTTTTGCCGAAGAGGATGGCTCGGTCGCCAACTCGTCGCGCTGGCTGCAGTGGCACTGGGCGGCGGCCGAGCCGCCGGGCGAGGCGCTGCATGACGGAAAAATCCTCGGTAATCTCTTTTTGCGTCTGCGCGAACTCTACCGCGAGGAAGGGGGCGTCGCGCCGGCGCCGCTGATGGCGATGCGCTGGGACTACAGCAATCCCGCCGATCCCTCGCCGGAAGAGGTGGCGCAGGAGAGCAACGGCCGCGCGCTGCAGGACGTTTACGACGCCAGCGGCAAGCTGCTGCTGAAAAAAGGCCAGCAGCTGAATTCCTTCGCCGAACTGCGCAACGACGGCAGCACCGCCAGCGGCTGCTGGATCTATACGGGCAGTTGGACGCCGCAGGGCAACCAGATGGCGCGCCGCGACAACGCCGATCCCTCCGGGCTGGGCGCCGTTTCCGGCTGGGCCTGGGCGTGGCCAGCCAACCGCCGCATCCTCTATAACCGCGCCTCCGCCGATGAACAGGGCAAAGCCTGGGACCCGAACCGTCGTCTGATCGAGTGGGACGGCCAGCGCTGGCAGGGTATCGACGTGCCGGACTATCCGCTGACGCTGGCGCCGCAGCAGCAGGCGGGCCCCTTTATCATGCAGCCAGACGGCATGGGCCATCTCTTCGCGCTCGACAAAATGGCCGACGGCCCCTTCCCCGAGCACTACGAGCCGATGGAGAGCCCGCTGGTGGCTAATCCGCTGCACCCGCAGCAGAGCCATAGCCCGGTGGCGCGCCTTTTTGCGCGCGACGCCGCACAGCTGGGCGAGGCATCCGAATATCCCTGCGTCGCCACCACCTACTCCATTACCGAGCTGTTCCGCCACTGGACGAAACACGCCCTGCTGAACGCCATCGCGCAGCCGGAGCAGTTTGTCGAGATCGGTGCGGAGCTGGCGGCAGAGAAAGGCATTAAGGCGGGCGACAGCGTCAAAGTCTCTTCCCGCCGCGGCTATATCAAAGCCAAAGCGGTGGTGACGCGGCGTCTGCAGCGCCTGCACATCGACGGCAAAGCGGTCGATACCGTCGGCATTCCCTGCCACTGGGGCTTTGAAGGCGCAACGCGCAAAGGCTTCCTCGCCAATACGCTGACGCCGTCAGTGGGCGATGCTAATTCGCAAACGCCGGAGTACAAAGGATTTTTAGTGAAAGTAGAAAAGGCGTAACGGAGAACGAACATGGCTTACCCCACACAGGACATTATTCGTCGCTCCGCGACCAGCTCGCTCACGCCCGCGCCGCAGGCGCGCGATCACCGGCAGCAGGTCGCCAAGCTGATCGACGTCACCACCTGCATTGGCTGTAAAGGCTGCCAGGTCGCCTGCTCGGAGTGGAACGATATCCGCGCCGAGGTAGGACACAATATCGGCGTTTACGACAACCCTACCGATCTCGATGCCAAAGCCTGGACGGTAATGCGCTTCTCGGAGGTTGAGGAGAATGGCCGTCTGCAATGGCTAATCCGCAAAGATGGCTGCATGCACTGCGCCGATCCCGGCTGCTTAAAAGCCTGCCCGTCGGCGGGCGCTATTGTGCAGTACGCCAACGGTATCGTCGACTTTCAGTCTGATCACTGCATCGGCTGCGGCTACTGCATTGCGGGATGCCCCTTCAATGTGCCGCGCATCAGCCAGGAGGACAACCGCGCCTATAAGTGCACGCTTTGCGTCGATCGGGTCAACGTCGGGCAGGAGCCCGCCTGCGTCAAAACCTGTCCGACCGGCGCGATTCACTTCGGCAGCAAAGAGGAGATGAAGCATCTGGCGGCGGAGCGCGTTGCCGAGCTGAAATCGCGCGGCTTTGAAAACGCTGGCCTGTACGATCCAGCAGGCGTTGGCGGCACCCATGTGATGTATGTGCTGCATCACGCCAGTAAGCCGCAGCTCTACCACGGGCTGCCGGAAAACCCAGGCATCAGCCCGACCGTGACGTTCTGGAAAGGCGTCTGGAAACCGCTGGCGGCAATAGGCTTCGCCGCCACCTTCGCCGCATCGGTGTTCCACTATGTCGGCGTAGGCCCGAATCGGGTCGACGAGGAGCAGCATAAGAAGGAGGAGGAAGAATGAAAAAAGGCGAGCGCATCATACGCTACCGCGCGGCGGAGCGTATCAATCACTGGATTGTCGCCCTCTGTTTCGTGCTACTGGCGCTGAGCGGGCTGGGCTTTCTGTTCCCTTCGTTTAACTGGCTGATGAATGTACTGGGCACCCCGCAGCTGGCACGCATCCTGCATCCCTTTATCGGCGTCACCATGTTCGCTGCCTTCCTGCTGATGTTTTTCCGCTACTGGCATCACAATCTGGTGAATAAAGAGGACCTGCTGTGGGCGCGCAATATCCACAAAATTGCCCTCAATGAAGAGGTCGGCGATACTGGCCGCTATAATTTTGGCCAGAAGTGTGTGTTCTGGGCTGCTATCATCAGCTTAGTGCTGCTTCTGCTCAGCGGCGTAGTGATCTGGCGTCCCTGGTTTGCCGGCGCCTTTAGCATTCCGCTGATCCGCGCGGCGCTGCTGGTGCATTCTCTCTCCGCCGTGGGCCTGATAGTGGTGATTATGGTGCATATCTATGCGGCGCTGTGGGTCAAAGGCACTATTACGGCGATGGTCGAAGGTTGGGTCAGCCCGGCATGGGCGGAAAAACACCATCCTCGCTGGTATCGCGAGCAGCGTAACCGCTCAACACAACAGGAAAAACGCCCCTGATGAGTATTCGCATTATCCCGCAAGACCAGCTGGAGAAGAGCGAAAAAAACACGGCGGATACTATTCCGCCGTTACTTTTTCCACGGCTGAAGAATCTCTATAGCCGCCGTGCCGCGCGGCTGCGCGAGCTGGCGGCTAAAAACCCGCTGGGCGACTATTTACGTTTCGCCGCCAAAATCGCGCAGGCGCAGGAGATCGTCCTGTACGACCATCCGCTGCACCGCGATCTTTACGATCGCCTGGTGCAGAGCGCCGCTGAGGGTAAACCGCCGCTCGATATTCACAGCCTGCCGCGCGATGCGCACTGGCAGCAGCTACTGCACTCCCTGATCGCCGAGCTGAAACCGGAGATGACCGGCCAGGCGCTGGCGGTGCTGGAAAACCTGGAAAAAACGGCCGCAGGCGAGCTGGAAACCCTGGCCAGCGCACTACTGTCAGGCGAGTTCGCGCTGGTCAGCAGCGACAAAGCGCCTTTTATCTGGGCAGCGCTGTCGGTTTACTGGGCGCAAATGGCGGCGCTGATCCCCGGCAAAGCGCGCGCCGAATATGGCGAGCAGCGCCAGTTCTGCCCCGTGTGTGCCAGCATGCCGGTGGCGAGCGTGGTGCATATCGGTACGCAGCAGGGCCTGCGCTATCTGCACTGTAACCTGTGCGAAAGCGAATGGTATGTGGCGCGCAGCAAGTGCAGCAACTGCGAGCAGACGCGCGATCTCCACTACTGGTCGCTGGACAGCGAACACGCGGCGGTAAAAGCAGAGAGCTGCGGCGACTGTGGTACCTATCTGAAGATGCTCTATCAGGAAAAGGATCCGGCGCTGGAGCCGGTGGCGGACGATCTCGCCTCGCTGGTACTGGATGCGCGCATGGAGCAGGAAGGGTTCTCCCGCAGTAGCCTGAACCCTTTTCTTTTCCCGGATGAGAGCTAAACAACCCCTTTGAAGGCGGAGGAGTGCGATGAAACTGATCGGCAGCTATACCAGTCCTTTTGTACGGAAAATATCTGTCATGCTGCTGGAAAAGGGCATCGTGTTTGAATTTGTTAACGATGCGCCTTACAGTCCAGACAGCCACGTCTCACTCCACAATCCGCTGGGCAAGGTACCCGCGCTGGTTGACGACAACCAGCAGGCCTGGTTCGACTCCTCAATTATCGCGCAGTATCTGGAACTGCGTGGCGACACGCCCGCCCTGCTGCCGGACGACGCGCTTGCATCGCTCACTGTTCGTCAGCTGGAGAAGCTGGCGGATGGCGTCAGCGACGCCGCGCTGGTCATTGTGCGTGAAAAGATGCGCGCGCCAGAGCAGCAGTCTGAAGAGGTGCTGACGCGGCATCGCGAGAAGATTCTGCGCAGCCTGGATATGCTGGAAGCGAAGGCAGCTGAGGGGAAATGGCTGAACAGCGGCCAGCTGAATCTGGCGGATATCGCCACTGGCTGCATGATCGGCTACCTTAACTTTCGTCACGTCGTGCCGAACTGGTGCGTGGACCGCCCGGCGCTGGTGAAGCTGGCGGAGAAGCTGTTTCAGCGCGAGAGCTTTGCGCGCACTGCGCCACCGGCTGCGTAGCGCATATCGCAAACGACCATGCTTAGCGCTTAAAGTATAAAGCGCTATCTGAGCGCCGTAGCCTGACGGCAAGCGAGCTGTGGCGCAACCTGATTATTTTGCGCTTTTAAGGAAATGAAGGTGGCATGCGCAGCGAAAAACGCTGTTAGCTCTTTTAGCTGACAGCGTTCTCAACACATAAATATCTCCGGACCTTTATCAGAAATCATATTAATAATGCGCAATACAGCCTGATTCGGTTTACTCTCTCCACGCTCCCATTTTGAAACGCTTTCAACGGACATGCCGGTCGTACGCGCCAGAACTGACTGAGAAAGCTTCCAGCGCAAGCGAACCGCCCTAATTTCTTCGCCCGTCATTGGACGAACCTCGGGAATATCCTTAGCTTCGATGCGAGCTTCAATCTTTTTAAGAGTTTCATCTTTGACAACGCCATGCTGGTTATAGCGCTTCGCCATAGCATAGATATTTTTCAAATCATCACTCATCGCAGTTGACCTCTAATAGCTCTTTCTCTTCAAGAAGCGCTTTTATTCTGCTCTCATCCATTTCTATAAAATCCGACGCGATGCTACAAAAAATGTCTATTTCAGCATCTTCAATTTCTCTACCCTTTTTTTTAGTGAGCGAACTTTTCGCGTAAAGGTAAAAAAAGTACAGGTGCTCGCCGTCATTGAAGAAAACGATTGAGCGCGCGCCATCTCTTTCGCTTACCTTCGGCAGAGCAATGCGTCTTTTATAGGTAAACTTTCCCAGTTGACTGCCCTTCAGCCCGCTAAAAACCTTTCGGGCAGTTTTACAAAGAATTTTATCCGTAATGCCCAGTCGCCTGCGCTCCGCGTCGAACTCAGGCGTTAAATAGACGCCCATATATTCCTCAACATCCTTGTAACCCGTAACGGCTACTATAGTCTTCCTTAAGGGTGAGATCAAACATCCTGCAGCGCTTCTCTGAAACAAAAAGGCCGACAGAAATGTCGACCTTTTACGTTTACAACTGGCTTAACGCTAATGACAGGCTTACTGCAGCAGCGAAATATCCGCCACCTGCAGGAACAGCTCGCGCAGCTTCGCCAGCAGCGTCAGACGGTTGACGCGCACCTCAGGGTCGTCGGCGTTAACCATCACCTTGTCGAAGAAGTTATCGACCGCCTCGCGCAGCTGCGCCAGTTCGATCAGCGCATCCTGGTAGCGGCCTTCTGCAAAGTATGGCTGCAGTTTATCGCCGAGCGCAGTGACGAAGGTTGCCAGCTGGATCTCTTCGTTCTCTTTCAGCAGCGACGCCTGCACGCTCTCATTCAGCGTTTCGGTCGATTTTGCCAGGATATTGGAGACGCGCTTGTTCGCCGCCGCCAGCGCTGCCGCTTCGTCGAGCGTGCGAAAGTGCGATACCGCCTTCATACGCGCGTCGAAATCAGCCGGACGGGTCGGACGACGCGCCAGCACCGCCTGCAGCGTATCGACGCTGTGGCCCTCTTCCTGATACCAGCTGCGGAAGCGGCCCAGCATAAAGTCGATAACGTCATCGACCACGTTGCCGTTGCTCAGCTTGCTGCCGTACAGGCGCACCGCTTCTTCCGTCAGGGTCTGCAGATCGAGCGGCAGGTTCTTCTCAACGATGATGCGCAGCACGCCCAGCGCGGCACGGCGCAGCGCAAAGGGATCTTTGTCGCCCTTCGGATGCTGACCGATGCCGAAGATGCCCGCAAGGGTATCCATCTTGTCGGCGATCGCCAGCGCGCAGGCCACCGGATTAGAAGGCAGATCGTCGCCGGCGTAGCGCGGCTGATACTGCTCGTTAAGCGCGA
This sequence comes from Enterobacter sp. BRE11, assembly GCF_031844285.1. NCBI lineage: Bacteria > Pseudomonadati > Pseudomonadota > Gammaproteobacteria > Enterobacterales > Enterobacteriaceae > Enterobacter > Enterobacter sp. BRE11. The sequence goes on along the minus strand of NZ_JAUZUX010000015.1, from coordinate 95,781 downwards.
CCGCCACATCTTCGGCTTCGCCATCGTGACGCGCGTAGTGCATGCCCATCACGCCCTGGGTGTCGGTAAACTCAAACACCATATTGGTCATCAGGTCGCACTTAGAGAGCAGGCCGGCGCGCGTCGCGTGATTCACGTCCGCGCCGATCTGCGCGGCGATCCAGCCCGCCAGCGCCTGAATGCGGTCGGTTTTGTCGCGCAGTGTGCCAAGCTCTTTCTGGAACAGCACCGTTTCAAGGCGCGGCAGATGATCTTCCAGACGCTTTTTGCGGTCAGTATTAAAGAAGAATTCAGCATCCGCCAGACGAGGACGCACCACCTTCTCGTTACCGGCGATAATCTGCTGCGGATCGCTCGATTCGATATTGGTGACGAAAATGAAGTTCGGCAGCAGTTTGCCCGCGTCATCGTAGACCGGGAAATATTTCTGGTCGCCCTTCATGGTGTAGACCAGCGCTTCCGCCGGCACCTTGAGGAATTTCTCTTCGAAGGTCGCCGTCAGCACCACCGGCCACTCCACCAGTGAGGTGACCTCTTCCAGCAGGCTGTCGCTCAGGTCGGCGTTGCCGCCCAGCTGGCGCGCCGCCGCTTCGGCATCGGCTTTGATCTGCGCCTTGCGCACCGCGTAGTCGGCGATAACTTTGCCGCGCGTTTCCAGAATCTCCGGATACTGATCGGCATGGTCGATGATGAACTCAGGCTCGCCCATAAAACGGTGGCCGCGAATCGTACGTCCGGACGCAATGCCGAGGATGGTCGCCGGGATCAGCTCGTCGCCCAGCAGCAGCGTCACGGTGTGCACCGGGCGGACAAACTGCACGTCGCTCGCGCCCCAGCGCATCAGTTTCGGGATCGGCAGCTTGCCGAGCACGGTGGCAATCATGCCGGGCAGCAGCGACTGGGCGGATTCGCCTTTCACCTGTGCGCGGTAAACCAGCCATTCGCCTTTGTCGGTGCTCAGGCGCTCGGCCTGATCGACGGTGATGCCGTTGCCGCGCGCCCAGCCTTCCGCCGCTTTGGTCGGCTTGCCGTCGGCATCAAAGGCGGCGGAGACTGCCGGGCCGCGTTTTTCGACTTCGCGATCGGGCTGCGCGGCGCTTAAGCCTGCGATTTTCAGCGCCAGACGGCGCGGGGCGGCGAACCAGCGTACGTCGCCGTGGGCCAGGCCAGCGCTGTCCAGCTCGGCGGTGACCTGTGCAGCAAAGGCTTCGGCCAGGCTGCGCAATGCTTTCGGCGGCAGCTCTTCGGTGCCGATTTCCACCAGAAACGTTTTTTCAGTCATGGCTGCCTCTTACTTGTTGTTATTGCACATCGGGAAGCCCAGCGCCTCGCGGGAGGCGTAGTAGGCTTCAGCCACGGCTTTGGTCAGGGTGCGGATGCGCAGAATATAGCGCTGGCGCTCGGTCACGGAGATCGCCTTGCGCGCGTCCAGCAGGTTAAAGCTGTGCGCAGCTTTCAGGATGCGCTCGTAGGCCGGCAGCGGCAGCGGTTTTTCCAGCGCCAGCAGCTGCTGCGCCTCTTTCTCATACTGCTCGAAGCAGGTAAAGAGAAAGTCGACGTCGGCGTATTCGAAGTTGTAGGTAGACTGCTCAACTTCATTCTGATGGAACACGTCGCCATAGGTGGTTTTGCCCAGCGGGCCGTCGCTCCAGACCAGATCGTAAACGCTGTCGACGCTCTGGATATACATCGCCAGGCGCTCAAGGCCGTAGGTAATCTCGCCGGTCACCGGCCTGCACTCCAGGCCGCCCACCTGCTGGAAGTAGGTGAACTGCGTCACTTCCATGCCGTTGAGCCATACTTCCCAGCCGAGGCCCCACGCGCCGAGCGTCGGGTTTTCCCAGTTATCTTCCACGAAGCGGATATCATGCACGGTGGGATCGATGCCCAAGGCTTTCAGCGATCCGAGATACAGCTCCTGAATGTTGTCCGGCGACGGCTTGATGATCACCTGGAACTGGTAGTAGTGCTGTAGGCGATTCGGGTTTTCGCCGTAGCGCCCGTCGGTCGGACGGCGCGACGGTTGCACGTAGGCTGCGGCAATCGGCTCAGGTCCGAGTGCGCGCAGGCAGGTCATAGGGTGTGAAGTGCCAGCGCCCACTTCCATGTCCAGCGGCTGAACGATGGTGCAGCCCTGACGCGCCCAGTAATCCTGCAATGTCAGGATCAGGCCCTGAAAGGTTTTGGTATCAAACTTTTGCATGATGATTTCGCACGCGATTCGGGTAGATGAAAAAAGAGTGCGCCAGTATACCCTTTGACCGCGCGATGTGCAGCCGGAAATCCTGCCGCGCGCGGGCGGGCCAGACGGCTCCGAATCCTGCCGTGAAAAGTTGTCGCGTGCATCGCAACTGTCTACCCTTCTTCGCACTATCGTGATGTGCAAGAGGGCCCGATGTCGCACAAGATTTGCTGGATCGACAATTTACGCGCGGTCGCCTGTTTAATGGTGATCGTAATCCATACCACCACCTGGTATATTACCGGCCCGATGGCGGTGACCGGACACTGGTGGGATATCGCCAATCTGCTCAATTCTGCGTCGCGCGTCTGCGTGCCGCTCTTTTTTATGATCTCCGGCTACCTGTTCTTTGGCGAACGCAGCGCGCAGCCGCGCCATCTGTTGCGGCTGGTGCTCTGTCTGCTGTTCTATAGCGCGGTGGCGCTGGCCTACATCACCTGGCTGACGCCCATCAGCGAAGGGCGCTCGCTGCTGAAGATGCTGCAGAAGCCGGTGTTTTATCATCTGTGGTTTTTCTTTGCGCTGATCGGCATCTACCTGCTGTCGCCGCTGATTCAGGTGAAAGCGGTGCGGGCGCGCTATGTAGCACTGCTGGTCATTGTGCTGGCGGTGCTGGCGAACCCGAACACGGTGGATCAGGCGGTGGGGCCGTTTCACTGGCTGCCGGTGAATCTCTACGTCAGCGGCGACAGTATCTATTATCTGCTCTATGCCCTGCTGGGGCGTGCCATCGGCACCATGGAGACGGCAAAGCGCGGCGTGACGCCGCTGGCCGCGGGGCTGTTCGCCGCCTGCGTGATCGGCATTACCTTAGGCACGAAACAGGCGCTGATTGCAAACGGCGCCTTCAACGATCGCTGGTATCTCTACTGCGGTCCGCTGGTGTTTATCGCCGCCATCAGCCTGCTGGTGCTGTTCAAGAACGCCCTGAACGCGCGCACGCTGCCGGTGCTCGGCACGCTGTCACGCTACTCGCTGCCGATCTACGGCTTTCACGCGCTTTTTATTCACTTCCTGCGAACCCGTCACTATGACGATATGTCGCGACCGCTGCTCGACATGCCCTGGGTGTTCGGCATCACGCTGGCGGGCAGTCTGCTGCTGGCGATGGGCCTGCAGCGCCTCGACAGGCGTCACTGGGTAAGCTGATCGCGCCAGCGCTCGCGGGCGCGCCGCAGCTGGCGCGCCGAAGAAAATCCTGCCGCCAGCGCCGCTTTTTCCGCGCCTTCGCCCTGCTGCTGGCGCTGGCGCGCGATGCCCAGCCGCAGCTGCTCGTGGTAGTCGCGCACGCTGATGCCCAGATGCTGACGAAAAAGCCGCGCCAGGTGGCGGCCGCTGACGTGGACGCGCGCGGCAAGATCCTCCAGCGACCAGTCGTGCTCAGGATGGGCGATCATCGCGTCCTGCGCGCGGTGGATCGCCGGATGCAGATGATTGCGGTAGCGCAGCCAGGGCGATAGCTGCGGATCGTCGCCGGAGCGGCGGAACCATACCACCATGTCCCGCGCCACCTCCAGCGCGGTCTGCGCGCCACACAGCCGGTTAATCAGGTGCAGCGAGAGGTCGATTCCGGCGGTGATGCCTGCGCTGGTCCAGATATTGTCGTCGTCGACGAAAACGCGGTTCTCCTTCACCAGCGCGGCAGGCGCGGCGGCTTTCAGCCTTGCGAGCACCTCGTGATGGGTGGTGCACTGCACGCCGTCGAGCAACCCCGCCTGCGCCGCCAGCAGCGCGCCGGAACAGACGCAGATCAGGGAGAGCTGCCGCGCGCGCAGCTGCGGCTGCTGGCGCTGCAGCCAGCGGCGCGCCGCTTCCGCCTGCGGCGTGGCGAACCAGATGGCGGAGTCGCAGACGCCCGGCACCACCAGCAGGCAGTCGGGCGGCAGGCTTTCCGGCAGCGGCTCAATATTGGCGATGGTCATCTGCGTGGAGCTGACAACCGATTCCTGCGGGCCGATATAGCGCAGCGCGAAGCGATCTCCCGCCAGCCGCAGCGTCTCCGCCGGTCCGGTCAGGTCGAGCGCCATCACGCCAGGCAAGGTAAGAAACAGGACGGTTTGCGGCATCGCGCCACTCCTTGCGATCAAACGCGCGCCAGGCACGCTTCCACGCTCACCACCTCGGCAAAGCGGTTAACCAGTACGGTTTCGGTACGGTGAATCAGTTCGGCGCTGCTGAGGGTGACGCCGTTGTGCGTCATCGGGAAGGTCAGCGTCGCCTCAGAGACAAACAGTACCTTAAAACCAAGATCGGACGCCACGCGCGCGGTGGTTTCGCAGCACTGCTCGGTGCGGATGCCGCTGATAATCAGCGTGTCGATCGCCTGCGCCTCCAGCCAGGGCAGCAGCCCCGATTCGGTCAGCGCGTTATGAACGTGTTTCTGCACGCTGAACGTCGCCTCGTGCTGCAAAAAGTCCATTCGCTTTACCCAGCCGGACGCCAGCGAAAAGGGGCCCTGCGGCGCGACGTGGAACACATCCACCACCGGTATACCTTTCGCCTGACAGCCTTCGATCAACGCGCTGATATGGCGCTGAAATGCCGGAACATCGGTTTCCTGCCAGAAGTCGCGATGTAAAAAAGAGTGCTGAACGTCTATGACCAACAGTGCTGCCTGTGCCATTTTCGGCCTCCTGAGAAATGAATTCCTGCCCATCATGACGGGCCTGACGCGCAGGAAGAAGGCCAAATCGGGACAAGATAGCGACAGGGCGGGACAGGCTACTGCATCAGCGGCGCCAGCTGCGCGTAGAGGCGGGCAAAGGTGTCACGCAGCGGCTGATAGCGCTGATGGCGCGCCGCATCGGGTTGATGGCGCTGCACCCGCGTCAGCGCGGGCAGCGTGGTCTGCGGGTCGAGCGCCAGCTGCGCCAGACGCGCCGCGCCCAGCGCCGGACCAACCTCGCCGCCCTGACAGTAATCAAGCGTCTGGCCGCTGATATCCGCCAGCATCTGCCGCCACAGCGCGCTGCGCGCGCCGCCGCCGATCAGCATAATGCTGGAGGGCGCGACGCCGCACTCGTGCACCGCGTCCATGCCCTGCGCCAGCGCGTAACCGACGCCTTCCAGCACCGCGCGCGCCAGCTCCGGCCGACCGTGCTGGTGCGTCAGGCCGAAAAAGACGCCTGTCGCCTGCGGGTTGTTGTGCGGCGTGCGCTCGCCGGAGAGGTAGGGCAGAAACCACAGCGGCGGCGCGTTTTCATCGGCGCGTTCCGCTTCCGCCAGCAGCTGCGGCACGTCGGCGCAGCCGGTCAGCGCCGCCGCCCAGTCAAGGCAGGCGGCGGCGCTGAGAATAACCGACATCAGATGCCAGCGCTGCGGCAGCGCATGGCAGAAGCTGTGCACCGCGCGCTGCGGGTTGCTGAGGTAGCCGTCGCTGACCACAAAATAGACGCCGGAGGTGCCGAGCGACAGCATACCCTGCCCCGGCTCGGTCATGCCGACGCCCACCGCGCCCGCGGCGTTGTCGCCGCCGCCCGCCACCAGCGGCACCGGCGGCATGTTCCAGCGCTCAGCTATCTCGCCGCTCAGCGAACCGGTAACACCATTGCCTTCGAACAGTCGCGGCATCTGGTCGCGCGTCAGGCCGCAGGCGTCGAGCATCTGGTCGCTCCAGTCGCGGCGCGCCACGTCCAGCCACATCGTGCCCGCCGCATCAGACATGTCGCTGGCGAAGTCGCCGCTCAGCCGCCAGCGCAGGTAATCTTTCGGCAGCAGCACCTTCGCCACCTGCTGAAAAATGTCGGGCTCATGCTGTTGCACCCACAGCAGTTTGGGCGCGGTAAAGCCGGGCATCATCAGATTGCCGGTGATCTGGCGCGATGCGGGCACGCGCTGCTCCAGCTCGCGGCACTGTTCACCGCTGCGCCCGTCGTTCCATAAAATGGCCGGGCGCAGTACGCGATGCGCGCTGTCCAGCAGCGTCGCGCCGTGCATCTGACCGCTCAGGCCGATAGCCTTCACCTCGCTGAGCGCATGCTGCTGCGCCAGCGCCTGCATCGCCTGGTCGGTCGCCAGCCACCAGCTTTCGGGATCCTGCTCGCTCCAGAGCGCGTGCGGACGCGACACCTGCAGCGGCGCGCTGCTGACCGCCGCCACCTCGCCCTGCGCATTCAGCAGCGCCACCTTGACCCCGGACGTGCCTAAATCGATCCCGATATACATGCCTTGCTCCCGCTTATCTCAGAAATCATAAAGATAGTGGTTCACCAGATTCTCCAGCTGCTCCTGGCGACCGCTGTGATGCTGTGGATTGAACTGCTGCTGCTGAGCATGCGCCGCCAGCGAGGCAAGGGAAAACTCTCCTTTCAGGATTTGCTGGCCGAACTCGCCATTCCAGCCGCTGTAGCGCTGCGCCACGCGCTTATCGAGTTCACCCGCTTCCACCATGCGCGCCGCCGCTTTCAGCGCCAGCGCCATGGTATCCATCGCGCCGATATGGCCGTAAAAGAGGTCATATTTGTCAGTGCTCTGGCGACGCACTTTAGCGTCAAAGTTCAGGCCGCCGGTGGTGAAGCCGCCCGCTTTAATAATCTCGTAGAGCACCAGCGCGTTCTCTTCGACGCTGGTCGGGAACTGGTCGGTATCCCAGCCGCACTGAACGTCGCCGCGGTTGGCGTCTACCGAGCCGAAAATACCGAGCGCGATAGCGGTGGCGATCTCATGATGAAACGAATGGCCCGCCAGCGTAGCGTGGTTCGCCTCGACGTTGACCTTGATCTCTTTCTCCAGCCCGAACTGCTTCAGGAAGCCGTACACCGTCGCCACGTCATAATCATACTGATGTTTGGTCGGCTCCTGCGGCTTCGGCTCGATCAGCAGCGTGCCCTGGAAGCCGATTTTATGCTTATGCTCTACCACCATCTGCATAAAGCGGCCAATCTGCTCGCGCTCCTGACGCAGATCGGTATTAAGCAGGGTTTCATAACCTTCACGACCGCCCCACAGCACATAATTTTCGCCGCCCAGCGTCTGTGTCGCCTGCATGGCGCTGCAGACCTGGCTTGCCGCCCAGGCGAAGATTTCCGGATCGGGGCTGGTCGCCGCGCCAGCGCCGTAGCGCGGATGGGTAAAGCAGTTGGCGGTGCCCCACAGCAGCTTCACGCCGCTCTCCTGCTGTTTTTCCAGCAGCTTATCGGTCATTACCGCGAAATTTTCCTGATAGCTGCGCAGCGAATCCCCTTCTGGCGCAACGTCGACGTCGTGAAAGCAGTAGTAAGGCACGTTCAGCTTGTAAAAAAACTCAAACGCCACGTCCGCCTTCAGCTTCGCCAGCTGCAGCGCGTCGCCGCTCTTTTGCCAGGGACGGTCGAATGCGCCGACGCCAAACATATCCGCCCCGTTCCAGCAGAAGGTATGCCAGTAGCAGGCCGCGAAACGCAGGTGTTCGGCCATGGTTTTGCCGAGGATCACCTCGTCAGGATTGTAATGACGAAAAGCCAGTGGATTAGTGCTCTTTACCCCTTCAAAACGAACGCGTTCGATCTGGTCGAAATAGGCGTGCATGTTTCGCTCCTCAGCGTGAAAATCCGGACAGTCGGCCGTGAGCCTTTATATTGCTTGCGCCTTTTCCGCTGGCTCAATTACGATATTTCACACCACGCTTGAGATAATTAATATTTGTGCGCCCGTTCTCAAATTAATGATTCAGCCGGGCTAATTTGTCCTCTACCGCTCTTAAAAGCGTTAAATCTCGATCCCGCTCATAAAAACAGAAATAAACCAAAAAACGTAATCGCCGGATAAAAATCAGTAATTGATGTTGCCGGAAAGCCAGGTCAACAATTCAACCGCCTGGACTCATGCGATAACGACAACCGCCTCAACCTACAGACAGGATGACACCATGAAAATGAAACTTACGCTGTTAGCCGCCTGCGCCGCGCTGGCGCTTTTCAGCCACGCCGGCGCAGCGAAAGAAGTGAAGATCGGCATGGCGATTGACGACCTGCGCCTGGAGCGCTGGCAAAAAGATCGCGACATCTTCGTTAAGCAGGCGGAATCGCAGGGCGCGAAAGTGTTTGTGCAGTCGGCCAACGGCAATGAAGAGACGCAAATGTCGCAAATAGAAAATATGATCAACCGCGGCGTCGATGTGCTGGTGATCATTCCCTATAACGGCCAGGTATTAAGCAACGTCGTCGCTGAAGCGAAACGCGAAGGCATTAAAGTGCTGGCCTATGACCGTATGATAAATAACGCGGATATCGATTTTTATATTTCGTTCGATAATGAAAAAGTCGGCGAAATTCAGGCGGAAAGTATTGTTAAGCAGGTGCCGAAAGGAAACTATTTTCTGATGGGCGGATCGCCGGTAGATAATAACGCGCATCTGTTTCGCGCCGGTCAGATGAAGGTGTTAAAACCCTATATCGACAACGGCAGCATTAAAGTCGTTGGCGACCAGTGGGTTGACGCCTGGCTGCCGGAAAACGCGCTGAAAATCATGGAAAACGCCCTGACCGCCAACAGCAATCACATCGACGCCGTCGTCGCCTCCAACGACGCCACCGCAGGCGGCGCGATTCAGGCGCTCAGCGCGCAGGGGCTGGCGGGCAAAGTCGCCATTTCCGGTCAGGATGCCGATCTCGCCGCCATCAAACGCATCATCAACGGCACGCAAACCATGACGGTGTATAAGCCGATTACCCAGCTCGCCACCGAAGCCGCCAACATCGCCATCGAACTCGGCAACGGCAAAACGCCCGCCAGCAACGGCAAGCTGAATAACGGTCTGAAAGAGGTGCCGTCGCGCCTGCTGACGCCGATCCCGGTCAATAAAGAGAACATCGACAGCACCGTGGTGAAAGACGGTTTCCATAAAAAGAGCGAGCTCTGAGCGCGCGCGGCCGCGAAGAGGAGAGATCGATGCTGCTGGAAATGAACAATATCACCAAGCGTTTCGGCGCGGTGAAAGCGCTGGATAACGTCAGCCTGCGGCTGGACAGCGGCGAAGTGATGTCGCTGTGCGGCGAAAACGGCTCGGGCAAATCCACGCTGATGAAGATTCTGTGCGGGCTCTATCCGCACGGCGAATTCGACGGTGAGATTCAGTTTGCCGGAGACAAGATTCAGGCGCAGACCATCCGTGATACCGAACGCCGGGGCATTGTGATTATCCATCAGGAGCTGGCGCTGGTGCGGCAGCTGACGGTCATGGAGAACATCTTTCTCGGCGCGGAGCTGGGCCGCTTCGGCATCGTCGACGACGAAACCATGACGCTGCGCTGTCAGCAGCTGCTGGCGCGGGTCAGGCTCGACGTCTCGCCCGACGCCCGGGTCGGCGATCTGGGCCTGGGGCAGCAGCAACTGGTCGAAATCGCCCGCGCGCTGAATAAGCAGGTGCGGCTGCTGATCCTCGATGAGCCGACCTCGTCGCTGACGGAGCGTGAAACCGAGGTGCTGCTGAGCATTATCAACAACCTGCGCGATCATGGCATCGCCTGCATCTACATCTCCCACAAGCTGAACGAGGTGAAAGCGATCTCCGATACCATCTGCGTTATCCGCGACGGCAAGCCCATCGCCACCCGGCCAGCCGCCGGACTTAGCGAGGATGACATCATTACCATGATGGTGGGACGCGAGCTGACCGCGCTCTATCCGCATCAGCGGCACGCCATCGGCGACACCGTGCTGCGCGTTGAACACCTTACCGCCTGGCATTCGGTTAACCGGCACATATGCCGCGTCAATGACGTCTCCTTCTCTCTGAAGCGCGGCGAGATCCTCGGCATCGCCGGGCTGGTCGGCGCTGGCCGCACCGAGACGGTCCAGTGCCTGTTCGGCGTCTGGCCGGGGCGCTGGCAGGGCGATATCTGGATTAATGATAAGAAAGTGCAGATTCGCGACTGTCAGCAGGCGATGGCCCAGGGCATCGCCATGGTGCCGGAGGATCGCAAAAAAGATGGCATTGTGCCGCTGATGGGCGTCGGCAAAAACATTACCCTCGCGGCGCTGGATCAGTTCAGCCGCCGCTTCGCGCCGCTGGACGAGACGCGCGAGCAGCACGTTATTAATGACGCTATCGCGCGGCTGCGGGTCAAAACCTCGTCGCCGGAGCTGCCGATCGGCCGACTGAGCGGCGGCAACCAGCAGAAGGCGATTATCGCCAAATGTCTGCTGCTGAACCCGCAGATCCTGATCCTCGATGAGCCAACACGCGGTATCGACGTCGGCGCGCGCCAGGAGATCTACCAGCTGATCAACAGCCTGGTGCAGCAGGGGATCGCCGTGATCGTCATCTCATCCGAACTTCCTGAAGTGCTGGGCCTGAGCGATCGCGTTCTGGTGATGCACGAAGGGCGCATCAAAGCCGATCTGATAAACAACAACCTGACACAGGAGCAAGTGATGGAAGCGGCCCTGCGGAGTGAACATTATGCTTAAAACCGAAAGTCGTCAGGGCGCGCTGCCGGGCGCGCCGTCGCCGGGAAAATTCTCGCTGCCCAACCTGCAGGTGCTGGTAATGCTGGGCGCCATTCTGGTTATCGCCCTGTTTTTCACCTGGACCACCGACGGCGCGTGGCTCAGCCCGCGCAACGTCTCGAACCTGCTGCGGCAGACCGCGATTACCGGCATTCTGGCGGTCGGCATGGTGTTCGTCATTATTTCGGCAGAGATCGATCTGTCGGTAGGCTCGATGATGGGCCTGCTGGGCGGCGCAGCGGCGATTTTCGACGTCTGGCTCGGCTGGCCGCTGCCGCTGACCATCGCGGTGACGCTGCTGATGGGGCTGCTGCTGGGCACCTGGAACGGCTGGTGGGTCGCCTACCGCAAAGTGCCGTCGTTTATCGTTACGCTGGCTGGCATGCTGGCGTTCCGCGGCATTCTGGTAGGGATCACCAACGGCACCACGGTTGCGCCGACCACACCGGCCATGTCGCAGATCGGGCAGAGCTATCTTCCAGACGGCGTCGGCTTCGGTTTCGGCATCGCCGGTCTGGCGCTGTTTATGCTGTGGCAGTGGCGGCTGCGGCTGCGCCGTCAGCAGCTCGGCCTGACGCAGTCCGCCGCCAGCGGCACCGTGGCGCGCCAGGCGCTTACCGCGGTGCTGGTGCTGGGCGCAATCTGGCTATTGAATGACTACCGCGGCGTGCCGACGCCGGTGCTGCTGCTGGCGCTGCTGCTGCTGGGCGGCATGTTTATGGCGACGCGCACCGCCTTTGGCCGCCGCATTTACGCCATCGGCGGCAATCTGGACGCCGCGCGGCTCTCGGGCATTAACGTGGCGCGCACTAAGCTGGCGGTGTTCGCCATCAACGGCGTGATGGTGGCGATCGCTGGGCTGATCCTCAGCTCGCGCCTCGGCGCTGGCTCGCCGTCGGCGGGCAATATCGCCGAGCTGGACGCCATCGCCGCCTGCGTCATCGGCGGCACCAGCCTGGCGGGCGGCGTGGGGTCGGTCGCGGGCGCGGTCATGGGCGCTTTTATTATGGCCTCGCTGGATAACGGCATGAGCATGATGGACGTGCCCACCTTCTGGCAGTACATCGTCAAAGGGGCAATTCTGCTGCTGGCGGTGTGGATGGATACCGCCACGCGCCGCCGGGTCTGATCGCGTCGGAGATCACAACCTGGCGCAAACAATTTCTGCTGTTCATCCGGCCGTGCTATGCATTGCGCTGGGATTCAGGAGAGCGCGCCACTATGCATGAAAAACGCTATCGCATTACGTTGCTGTTCAATGCCAATAAGGTCTACGACCGTCAGGTGGTAGAGGGTGTCGGCGAGTATTTACAGGCGTCGCAGACCGACTGGGATATTTTTATCGAGGAGGATTTCCGCTGCCGCATCGACAATATCCGCGAATGGCTGGGCGATGGCGTGATTGCCGACTATGACGACAGCTCGATCGAGCAGCTGCTGGCAAACGTCGAGGTGCCGATTGTCGGCGTGGGCGGCTCTTACCATCGCCGGCAGGATTATCCGCCAGTGCACTATATCGCCACCGACAACGCGGCGCTGGTGGAGAGCGCCTTTCTTCATCTCAAAGAGAAGGGCATCAACCGCTTCGCCTTTTACGGACTGCCCGCCTCCAGCGGCAAGCGCTGGGCGCAGGAGCGCGAACACGCCTTTCGTCAGCTGGTGCAGCGCGAACGCTATCAGGGCGTGGTCTATCAGGGCATGCATACCGCGCCGGAAAACTGGCAGCATGCGCAGAACCGGCTGGCCGACTGGCTGCAAACGCTGCCGCAGCAGACCGGCATTATTGCGGTCACCGACGCCCGTGCGCGTCATCTGCTACAGGCCTGCGAATATCTTAAAATTCCGGTGCCGGAAAAGCTGAGCGTGATCGGCATCGACAACGAAGAGCTGACGCGCTACCTGTCGCGCGTCGCGCTCTCGTCGGTGGCGCAGGGCACGCGGCAGATGGGCTATCAGGCCGCCAAACTGCTGCATCGCCTGCTGGACAAACAGCCGCTGCCGCTGCAGCGCATTCTGGTGCCCCCCATGAAAGTGATCGCCCGGCGCTCGACCGATTTCCGCTCGCTGCGCGATCCGGCGGTGATTCAGGCTATGCACTATATCCGCTTTAACGCCTGCAAAGGCATCAAGGTCGAGCAGGTGCTGGATGCGATCGGCCTGTCGCGTTCCAATCTGGAGAAACGCTTTCGCGATGAAACCGGCGATACCATTCACGCTATGATCCACCGCGAGAAACTGGAAAAAGCGCGCGAGCTGCTGGCCTCCTCCTCGCTGAACATCAATGAAATTTCCCAGATGTGCGGCTACCCTTCGCTGCAATATTTTTATTCGGTATTTAAGAAAAGCTATGCCAGCACGCCAAAAGAGTACCGACAGCATCACGGCGAAAGCCTGATGTAAAATGGCGGTGGCGTGTTAAAGGCGTCTCTCTTTATCCCTGACGTTGCTCATACTGCTCAATCACCGCCAGCGACAGCCCTACCGCCGGATCGAGACGCGTCTGTAAAAAATGCAGCGTGGTGTTCTGGAAGATGAAGGCTGGCGTACTGGACGCAATCCGTTTGCGCACCGTGTCGCAAAACGTCGGGTGCACATTCCAGGGCGCGTCGATAATAATCGTGGACGGATTGAGCAGCAGGATAATCTGGCTCATCGCCTTAGCGAGAAAACCGCCCGCCTGCTGCATCACCTCATCCACGACTTTCGGCGCCTCGTCACGCGTCTGCCAGCTTAAACCGGGACATCGCTGAGCCAGCTGCTGCTCTATCGCTGGTTTGCTGAGCAGCGCTTCGGCGCACCCCTGACGTCCGCAGCGACAGCGCGGGCCGTCCGGCTGCACGCTAAGGTGTCCCGCTTCGCCCGCCGTCCAGCTGTTGCCGGTCACCACTTCACCCTGCTGCACCAGCGCGCCGCCCATGCCTTCGGCAATCCGCAGGTAGAAGTGGCTGCCCGCCGCTCTCAGCCCGAGCTGATGCACCGCCAGCAGCGCCGAAGCCTTGACGTTATTCATCACGCGCAGCGGCACGGTGACCTTTTGTCTGACCGGCGTCAGCAGATCGACATCCTGCCAGCCGAGATGGGTCGAAAGGTGCATCCAGCCGCGGTCGGGATCGACGATGCCGGGAAAGCCGAGCCCGATGCCCAGCAGCTGCGGATGCTTCTCCACCAGGTCGCCGCACAGGCTCGCCACCTCATCCAGCAGCTTTTTAGGGTTAGCGGTATCGATGCGGCGCGTCTGCTCCACCATCACCTGCGAAAAGTAGTCGCAGACGCGCCAGTAAATGGCGTTGCGCTCCACCATCACGCCCGCGCTTTTCAGCTGTTCCGGGCGCAGGGCGATCTCAATTTTTGGACGCCCGGCAGCGCCTGCGCTAATCGTCCCCAGCTCCTGAAGCAGCGACCTTTCCAGCAGTTCGTCTACGATCAGCGACACCGTATTTTTGCTGAGCGACAAGATGTGGGCTAAATCCTGACGCGACGTTACGCGCAGCCGACGAAGCTGCGTCATCACGCGCTTCTGGTTGTTAAGTCTGAGTAGTGCAGGGCCTTTACCTGTATTCATTACAGCGCTCACCTGACGGACAACATATCTTTCAGTGTAACAGCGCCAGGACGCCTCTTATCTGGCACTTTTGGGCGCTGTTTCACACAAGTCGCAGCAGAGGGCGGCGCAAAGGAAAGACGTAAAAAAACCGGGTCGCACCCGGTTTCTTGCAGGGAAGAGAAAATTAATATTCGTCGCCGCGCACGCGGCTGCGGTAGCTTTCCCAGTCAAAGCGCACCCACATGCTGTTGCCGAGACGCATGCGGTCCATCACGCGCTCGCCCAGCAGGCTATTCATACCGGCGGGATCGAGGTTAGAGAGCATCCCGGTCGGACGCTTCGAAGAGGAGCGACGATCGACGATCTGGTTGATAATCACCTTTTCGTAGCGCGACTCGCTCTGCATACCGATCTCGTCAATCACCAGCAGATCGACGCTGCTGAGATCCTGCAGCAGTCGCTCTTCAGTAATGTCGCTACCGCCGCTAAAGGTGCCTTTCATGCTCGACATCAGATCCGCAACGGTGACGATCAGCACGCTTTTGCCGCGCAGGATCAGATCGTTGCCGATCGCCGCCGCCAGATGGTTTTTGCCGGTGCCGGGACGGCCGGAAAAGACGAAGCTGGCGATGCTGCCCTCAAAATCGTCCGCATACTGGCGCGCCATCATCAGGGCTCTGCGCTGCCCTTCATTCTCGACGCGATAATTATCGAACGAGCAGTTCATATGCAGCTCGCGAATGCCGGAGCGTCCCATCACGCGTTGCATTTTCATCGCGCGGTTCTCACGCACGATAGACTCCGAACGCAGGCGGCCCTGCTCCTGGTTCCAGGCCAGCAGCTCTTCACCGCTGGTGAATTTTGGCTGGACGTTGGCGGGCATCATCTTTTTCAGACGGCTGAACAGATCGGTCGGCGTTTTCATCACTCACCTCGAAACCCATCGGGAATGTTGTAATCAGTATTGCTGATTTGCGTGATATCGCGTTTGGGCTGGCCGCCGCTGGCCGCGCGGTTCATCTGCACGCTGCGCGCCAGCTTTTGCTGCCACTGCACATGGTGGAACAGACGGCCTTCCGCCTGCCAGTAGGCGACGAAAGCGGCCAGCTCGGCAGGCGTTACCGGCTCGCTCAGGGCCACGCCCCAGATAGCGGCCTGACGCTGAAAATCGGCGTCGGGCTGCCAGCCAGCATACATTGCGAACTTACCCGCTGGCGTCGGCAGAGAGGCTGGCAGGTCGTCATATAAGCTGTCGTCCAGCGTTACGTCACTGGGATGCGCCGCCGCCGCCTCCAGCGCGAGCAGATGCGCCAGCCGCTCGGGCGTCACGGCGTAAAACGCCGGCGCGTAGTTATCCAGCACCGCCAGCGTGCCGTTTTCCGCCTGCTGAAGTGCCTGACGCGGATCCTGACGGAAGGCGTCCAGACCAATAAGCGTAGAAGTAAGAATTTTGACTGACATGATGAAACCTGACGTTGACCTGCACGCTGCGCCGGCAGAGCGCTGGCGCACAAGTCTTTATTGTACCTTTTTTGGCGTCCCGGATCGCCATAAAAGGCGTCTGTCAGGAGGACCAGGAGGCGGACTCTGCGGAAAGGGCCGTCTGAAGCGATTCGGCGGCTTCTGCCCGGACGCGCGCCGGGCGGGTTTGCCACAGATAGCGCACTGAGGCGAGCCAGCAGATGCTGTAGCCCAGCAGCTCGGTGCCCTCTTCGGCGATATTTTTTACGACGCGGTTGTAGCCGTCCAGCATCAGGTGTTGCCACAGCTGATGCATGCCGAAAAGCCGGGAGAACACCAGCACAATCAGCATGCCGCTGGCGGTCATCAGCCAGCAGCGATCCGTCACGAATGCAACCAGCCCGTCCAGCGTGCTGCGCGGCGACCGCAGCGCCATCGCCAGACAGGCCGCAGCGGTCGCCAGCGCGAACCACACCCAGCTGCCGTGTTCGACGACGTCGAATACAAAGTCCAGCTCGCGGATCAGCATACAGCTGTAGAAACCGCCGATCAGGATCAGCGCGCCGCGCTGCGTGGGACGCCGATACGCCGACCAGAAAAACATCGCCGCGACGGAGGCGAGCATCACTTCCTGCAGCGTCTCCGTAATCGACGTTTCATGCAGGGCGTTGTTCATCCAGTTTACGTCGATATAGATGCCCGACATCATCAGCACAAGGAACAGTGTTGCAAATAAAAAAGCCGCGCATTCACGGCCGAGGATTGAAATTTGTTCGCGCATATTATTACCGATATTATGATTAGCGCGCTTATTATATGGGGTTACCTACCTGCCCTTTCTCATTTTATGCCCCATGTTAAAAACTGGCGCTAACGCCGAGGCTGTAAATAAACTGCTCGCCGCTGCTTTGCGCGTCGTTTTGCGAAAAGGCCGCGAACGCCGCGACGTTGTGATTTAGCGGCATCTGCGCGCCCACGCTGACGTCGACCCAGCTCGCTTCGCGCGCGGTCGCATCGACCGGTGAGCGATCGCGCGACTCCTCAATCAGGCTATCGCCGGGCTGATAGCTATAGCTAAGCTGCGCGTAAGGCGCAATCGCGCCCAGTCGGGTATCGACCCGCCAGCCTAACGTCGCGACATCATCGCGGCTGAAGTTACACTGCGGACAGCTAAGCGGGGCCGTCGCAGGCGCATACTGCGCCACCGGCCCGGTCGTCAGTGACGCGCCCAGCGGCATCTCCCAGCCGGCGCTGTAGCGTGTGCCGGTTGATACCGGCTCGGCGCGCAGCGTAAAGGCGGAGAGGGGCGAATTGAGCGCGGCGTCCAGAAAGTTCATCCCCGCGTCGCTGCCGACGATCAGATGATTTCGGGAAATCTTTTCCGCAAGGATAGTGTCGTAATCGGGACGATCGCGCACGCGCTCGCCCGGCGATGACAGGGTCTCGCCGCTCCAGGCAAACCGGGGCGTCACAGAACAAAAAAGCAACGCACTACTCAGCCCCAGCGCCGCAAGGCGCTGGCTGGCACACTGACTTTTCTGCAACATGAAAAACTCCAGACAAAGCTGAAGAGAACGATCGGCGCTATTCAGGAAACGGTTTTATCACGCCTGCTGTTTAACTATTAACCGGCTAATCGTAAGATCAAGCAACGTCACAAAATTTTCTCTTTATCAGGATAAAGAACATGCAACGATGCGGCTGGGTCACTCAGGACCCGCTTTACCTCGCCTACCACGATCGGGAGTGGGGCATTGCGCAAAACGATAAGCAGGCGCTGTTTGAGATGCTCTGCCTGGAAGGCCAGCAGGCGGGGCTCTCCTGGATTACCGTCCTGAAAAAGCGAGAGCATTATCGCCGCGCTTTTCACGCCTTCGATCCCCAGGCGGTGGGCTTAATGGATGAGGAAGATCTGGCGCGCCTGATGCAGGAGAGCGGCCTGATACGCCATCGCGGCAAGCTCGCCGCCATTATCGGTAACGCACGCGCTTATCTGGCGATGGAAGCAAAAGGTGAAGATTTCGCGCGCTTCGTGTGGAGTTTTGTCGATAACCAGCCGCTTGTGCATCGCTATGCCCACTACAAGGAGGCGCCGACCACTTCAGAGCAGGCTATCGCGCTGTCGAAGGCCTTAAAGCAGCGTGGTTTTAGATTCGTCGGCCCGACAATTTGCCACTCCTTTATGCAGGCCTGCGGGCTAATCAGCGATCATCAAACAGACTGTTTTTGCCATCCTGACAACCTTTTAAGTGTAAACCAGGAAAAATAAGAGTTTCCCTCACTCCTTCTCTCTTTTAAAGCGGCATAATCTCGCCGCTTTAAAGACGTAATGTCTTTGTTTGATTTAGGGAATGAGCATGTATAAAAAATCGCTTTCACTTTGCCTGTTACTGAGCGGCAGTCTGGTACTGTCAGGTTGTACCGTTAATCCATACACCAACGAATCCCAGGCCGGGAAATCTGGCATCGGCGCGGGCCTCGGTGCGCTGATGGGCGCTGGCGTCGGCGTTCTCTCCTCATCGAAGAAAGATCGCGGTAAGGGCGCGCTGATTGGCGCGGCGTCCGGCGCGGCGCTTGGCGGCGGCATCGGCTACTACATGGATGTGCAGGAAGCCAAACTGCGTGAAAAAATGCGCGGCACCGGCGTCAGCGTGACGCGTCAGGGCGACAACATCGTGTTGAATATGCCAAATAACGTCACCTTCGACTCCAGCAGCAGCAGCCTGAAAGCGGCGGGCGCCAATACCCTGACCGGCGTGGCCATGGTGCTGAAAGAGTATCCGAAAACCGCGGTAAACGTCGTGGGTTACACCGACAGCACCGGCTCGCGCGCGCTGAATATGCGTCTGTCGCAGCAGCGCGCCGAGAGCGTCGCCGCTGCGCTGATTACCCAGGGCGTCGCGGCGGATCGTCTGCGCACCCAGGGTCTGGGTCCAGATAATCCGGTCGCCACCAACAGCACCGAAGCAGGCAAGGCGCAAAACCGCCGCGTGGAAATTACGCTTAGCCCGATCGGCTAAGGTGAAAACGCCCCGCACAGGGGCGTTTTCGTCGCAACACCGTTTTTTGGCCTTTTTACGCGCTTGTTCCAACGAAAAAGAGCGGATGCTATGCAACCTGTAGTGCCAAAACAGACTTCATGTTAGCGTAAAAAAAACGTGTTCAGCGAGTTGTCCAGCATGTCACTAAAAGCCATTGCCCGCGAGTTAGGGCTCTCCGTTACCACGGTTAGCCGGGCGTTAAACGGCTATAAGGATGTGGCGGAGGAGACCCGTAAACGCGTTGAAGCAGAAGCGCAGCGACGCGGCTATCGACCCAATGCCGCCGCGCGTCGTCTGAAAACCGGCCGCGCCAATGCGGTAGGCCTGGTTTTCCCTGTCAGCACCTCACCCATCAGCGACTGCCGCTTCAGCGAAATGCTGCTGACGCTCGATCAGCGCCTGGCGCAGAAAGAGATCGACCTGGTACTGCTGGTGGACAAGCCCCATGAAGGGCCGCGCTCCCTGATGCGTCTGTTGCGTAGCCGGGTGCTGGATGCGCTCATCGTCACCCATACCCAGCCGCAGGATGAACGCCTGCTCAGCCTGCAGCAGAAAAACTTTCGCTTTATCGCGCTCGGCCGCAGCGATCTGCCCCAGCCTTACGCCTGGCTCGACGTCGATCACCACCACGGCTGGCGGTCGAAGCCTGCCTCCAGCAGGGAGTGACGCGCATCGCCTGGCTGGGCAGCGACGAAAACACCACCTTTGTTCGCGACCGCCGTCAGGGTTTCCTCGACGCGATGGGCGCCGTTGCGCCGTTCGATATCGTCGCCGTGCCGCCGTCACGCCGCGTCGGCTATCAGCAAACCGCCGTCTGGCTGGCGCGGGATACCACGCTCCAGGCGATTATTGCCGACAGCAGCGCGCTGGCGGAGGGCGCAGCGCTGGCGGTGCAGCAGGCGAACCGGCTTCACGGCAGCGAGGCGATTCGCCTCTACGCCTGGGAGGGCCTGCCGCGCGAAGCGATCGTCGAGGCGCCGGTGGTCGCCATCCGTCAGGCCTCGGATCGCGAAACCGGCGACCAGCTTGCCGATCTGGTGGTGCAGATGCTTGACGGCGCGCCGCTGGCAGGACTTCAGCTGTTGCGTCAGCCCTGGCTGGATAGCGCGCTGCGCTGATCGCACTTTTTGCGACGGGCCGCACCTGTGCTAGTCTCTGCCTGTTTCTCTTTTTGCAGGTACCCACATGAAGAACAGACCGCCTCGCGCCACCATTAGCGATGTCGCTCGCAGCGCGCGAACCGGTAAAACCAGCGTGTCTCGCTATCTCAACGGCGAGCAGCATCTTCTTTCCGCCGATTTAAAGTCCCGCATTGAACAGGCGATCGCCGAGCTCGACTATCGCCCCAGCCAGATGGCGCGCGGGCTAAAGCGCGGCCGCACGCGACTCATCGGGCTGATCATCGCAGACATCACCAACCCCTATTCCGTCGACGTGATGTGCGGCATTGAAGCCGCCTGCCGCGAGCGCGGCTTTACGCTGCTGATGTGCAACACCAACAATGAAGTGGATCTGGAGCAGCACTATCTGCAGCTGCTGAGCAGCTATCAGGTAGAGGGCGTGGTGGTGAATGCCGTTGGCATGCGCGAAGAAGCGCTGAACCGCCTGCAGCAGTCGCTGCTGCCGATGGTGCTGATCGACCGAAAAATTCCCGATTTTGCCTGCGATGTCGTCGGCCTGAATAACGCCGAAGCCGCGGAGATTGCTACGCAGCATCTGCTTGATAACGGCTATGAAGCGCTGCTGTTTTTGAGCGAGCCGCTGGGCAGCGTTAATACGCGCCGCGAACGCCTGCAGGCATTCCGTCAGCGCCTTGCCGCCTGGCCGCAGATTGCCCATGAGAACGCCGAGGTGCCGCTGCATCAGCCTGCGGCGCTGGATGCGCTGCTGCTGGACTACGCGCGGCGCCAACGCGGAAAGCGCGCGGCGGTGATGGTGGCGAACGGCGCCATGACGCTGCAGGTTGCGCGTGCGATGCAGCGCGTCGGCCTGCGCTGGGGCGAAAATATCGGCCTGCTCGGCTTCGACGAGCTGGAGTGGGCCGCGCTGGCTGGCGTCGGCATCACCACGCTGCGGCAGCCAACGTGGCAAATCGGCTATGCGGCGCTGGAGCGGCTGATAGCCCGCATTGATGGCAGCGCCGGTCCCGCAGCCGAACAGGTTTTCTCTGGCGAGCTGGTGGTGCGCGGCTCCAGCCGGCCCCTCACCTGATCCCCCTTCTTTTCTCTCCCTCGTGCTCGCTTCGTGAGCACGATCATAGTTTCAGCCTCTGCCTCTTTGCTTTGGAACCGGTTCCAACTAACGTTTTCTCTGTAAATTTTGCTTAATGCGCATTCCAGGGGTAACGATGAACGCTGAAATTATTGTGGTGACCGCCGCCTACGGACAACAGCAGGTCGCTGCGCTGGGCGGTCAGCAGGCGCTGCTGCCGCTGATCCAGCAGGCCGGTGCCGACGGCGTCGAAATCCGCCGCGAACTCTTCGACAGCGCGGCGCTCGCCAGCCTGCCTGCGCTGGCCCAGGCTATCGAGCAACATCAGCTGCGCGCCAGCTACTCGGTGCCCGACACGCTGTTTTGTGACGACGGCGCGCTAAATCCCCAGCTGGAGAGCTACCTTAAAGAAGCGCTGCAGCTGAACGCGCAGCGTCTCAAACTGGCGCTGGGCGGATTCAACGGCGAGCTGCACGGCGCGGATTTACGCGCGCTTGCCGAGCGCTATCCGGTGGAGCTGGCGGTAGAAAACGTTCAAACCGATAACGGCAAGCTCGCGCCTTCGCTGCGTTTTTTCCAGGCGGCGGAGCAGGCGAACCTGCCGGTAACGATGACATTCGATATGGGCAACTGGCTCTGGACGCAGGAGAACGCGCAGGCGGCGGCGACGCAGCTTGGGCGCTTCGTGCGTTATATTCACGTCAAGGCGGCCGAACCGCACGGCGACAGCTATCGCGCGGTGGCGCTGGACGAGGCGAAAGCGGACTGGCGCGACCTGCTGCGCCAGCTGCCGGATAATGCGCCGCGCGGCATCGAATTCCCGCTGGAAGGCGAGGATCTGCTGGCGGTAACCCGCCGCTACGTGTCGCTGCTGCGCACGCTGTAAGGAGAGAAGATGACTACTCTGCATAACGGCGCGCTGGACGTCGTCACCATCGGCGAGGCGATGGCGATGTTCGTGGCGCGTGAAACCGGCGATCTCGCCGCCGCTGAAACGTTTATCAAGCGGGCGGCGGGCGCGGAGCTTAACGTCGCTATCGGTCTGGCGCGTCTCGGTCTGAAGGTCGGCTGGGTCAGCCGCGTCGGCGACGACAGCTTCGGCCGCTTTATCTGCCAGGTGCTGGAGAGCGAAGGCGTCGATCGCCGTCAGGTGACGAAAGATGCGCGCTACCCCACCGGTTTTCAGCTGAAATCCAAAGTCGACGACGGCTCCGATCCGCTGGTGGAATATTTCCGTAAAGGCTCCGCCGCCAGCCACCTTTCCGTCGAGGATTTTAACAGCGACTACTTCGGCGGCGCGCGCCATCTGCATCTCAGCGGCGTCGCGGCGGCGCTCTCTGCCAGCTCGCTGGCGCTGCTGAAACACAGCGCGAAAGAGATGCGCGCACGCGGCAAAACCATCTCTTTCGATCCTAATTTGCGGCCGGTGCTGTGGCGCAGCGAAGAGGAGATGCGCCAGCAGCTCAACCACCTGGCGGAGTACGCCGACTGGGTGCTGCCGGGCGAAAAAGAGGGCTATATCCTGACCGGCTACCGCCAGCCGGAAGCGATCGCCGATTTCTACCTCGATAAAGGGGTGAAGGCGGTGGTGATTAAAACCGGCTGCGACGGTGCCTGGTATAAAACCGCCCAGGGCGAGCAGGGCCAGGTTGAGGCGATCCGCGTCGAGAACGTGGTGGACACCGTTGGCGCGGGCGACGGTTTCGCCGTTGGCGTGATCAGCGCGCTGCTGGAAGGGAAAACGCTGCCGCAGGCGATTAAGCGCGGCAACAGAATCGGTTCGCTGGCGATTCAGGTGATCGGCGACAGCGAAGGGCTGCCCACACGCAGCGAGTTAGGCGATTTCTAAGCCTGCATCCGAACCGCAATATCAGAGGAGAACCGCATGAAAACGCAGACAATCGCGCCGAAACGCTGGTGGTATATCATGCCCATCGTGTTTATCACCTACAGCCTGGCCTATCTGGATCGCGCAAACTTTAGCTTCGCCTCTGCCGCCGGCATCAACGACGACCTGGGCATCACCAAGGGCATGTCCTCGCTGCTGGGCGCGCTCTTCTTTCTCGGCTACTTCTTTTTCCAGATCCCCGGTGCGGTCTATGCCGAACGCCGCAGCGTAAAAAAACTGATTTTCTGGTGCCTGGTGCTGTGGGGCGTCTGCGCGTCGCTAACCGGCGTGGTCAGCAACATCCCGATGCTGGCGGCGATCCGCTTCGCGCTCGGGGTGGTGGAAGCGGCAGTGATGCCCGCGATGCTGATCTATATCAGCAACTGGTTTACCAAATCGGAGCGCTCGCGCGCCAACACCTTTCTGATCCTCGGCAACCCGGTGACGGTGCTCTGGATGTCGGTGGTCTCTGGTTATCTGATCGACGCGTTCGGCTGGCGCGAAATGTTTATCATCGAAGGGATTCCGGCGGTGATCTGGGCCGTTGCCTGGTGGTTTATGGTGCAGGATAAGCCTGAACAGTCGCGCTGGA
This sequence comes from Enterobacter sp. BRE11, assembly GCF_031844285.1. Lineage (NCBI taxonomy): Bacteria > Pseudomonadati > Pseudomonadota > Gammaproteobacteria > Enterobacterales > Enterobacteriaceae > Enterobacter > Enterobacter sp. BRE11. Next base: position 72,375 of record NZ_JAUZUX010000015.1, on the reverse strand, counting down.
TGAGCAGCGAAGAGAAAGCCGCGCTCGCCGCCCAGCTGAAAAAAGAGCAGGAGAACATCAAGGCGGTGCGCAACTACAGCGAGGCGTTCCGCAACCGCAACGTTATTCTGCTCTGCATGCAATATTTCGCCTGGAGCATCGGCGTCTACGGTTTCGTGCTGTGGCTGCCGTCGATTCTGCGCAACGGCACGCAGATGGGCATGGTAGAAGCGGGCTGGCTGTCGGCGGTGCCTTATCTGGCTGCGACCATCGCGATGATCGTCGTCTCCTGGGCGTCGGACAAAATGCAGAACCGTAAGCTCTTCGTCTGGCCGCTGCTGCTAATCGGCGCGCTGGCGTTCCTCGGCTCTTATCTGGTCGGTTCCGACAATTTCTGGCTCTCTTACGCGCTGCTGGTGATTGCAGGCGGCGCCATGTATGCGCCTTATGGTCCCTTCTTCGCCATCATTCCGGAAATGCTGCCGCGCAACGTTTCAGGCGGCGCGATGGCGCTGATCAACAGCATGGGCGCGCTGGGTTCGTTCGTCGGTTCCTGGATTGTCGGCTATCTTAACGGAGCGACGGGTAGTCCGGCGGCCTCCTATATCTTTATGGGCGCAGCGCTGCTGGTCTCGGTGTGGCTGACGCTCATCGTCAAGCCCGCCGAAAACAAAACGCCGCCGCTGCACGGCGCGAAACACGCCTGAAAGCGTAAGCGCTGACCCTCTTCTCCGGGCGACCTGCGTGTCGCCCGTCACACGTTTTACAGGGAGCGAACGATGAAACCATCCGTGATTCTGTATAAAAGCCTGCCGGACGATCTGCGCGCCCGGCTCGACGCTCATTTCAGCGTAACCGAAATCAAAGATCTGTCGCCGGAGAGCCAGCAGCAGCACGCTGACGCGCTGGCGCAGGCCGAAGGGCTGATTGGCTCCGGCGGCAAGGTCGATGGCGAACTGCTGGCGAAAATGCCAAAGCTGCGCGCCTGTTCGACCGTATCGGTCGGTTACGATAACTTCGACGTCGAGGCGCTTAACCAGCGTCATGTGCTGCTAATGCATACGCCGACGGTGCTGACCGAAACGGTGGCCGACACCATGATGGCGCTGGTGCTGAGCAGCGCGCGCCGCGTAACCGAGCTGGACGCGTGGGTGAAAGCGGGCCAGTGGAACAAAAGTATCGGGCCGGACAAATTCGGCATCGACGTGCACCACAAGACCCTCGGCATTCTCGGCATGGGCCGCATCGGCATGGCGCTGGCGCAGCGCGCGCACTTCGGCTTCGGCATGAAGGTGCTCTACAACGCGCGCCGCGAACATGAAGAGGCGCAGTCGCGCTTTAGTGCGCAGCGCTGCGACCTGGAGACGCTGCTGAAAGAGAGCGACTTTGTCTGCATCAGCCTGCCGCTGACTGAGCAGACGCACCATATGATCAGCGCGGCGCAGCTAAAGCTGATGAAGCCGAGCGCCATCCTGATCAATGCCGGACGCGGTCCGGTGGTGGACGAAGAGGCGCTGATCGCCGCGCTGAAAGCGGGCACCATCCACGCGGCGGGCCTGGATGTGTTCGAGCAGGAGCCGCTGACCGCATCGCCGCTCTTCTCGCTGCCTAACGTGGTGGCGCTGCCGCACATCGGATCCGCCACGCATGAGACGCGCTACGGCATGGCGCAGGATGCGGTGGAGAACCTGATCGCCGCGTTAACCGGCAAGGTGGAAAAGAACTGCGTTAACCCAGACATTCTCAAGTAATCCGCCCTTCCCATTGCGCCCGCCGCTGGCGGGCGTTATCGTTGATTCCCCATTCGTCACATGTTGTTAACGTCTATATATGTCTTTTTCTCAGTTCGGCGACAAATTTACCCAGCACACCGGCATTTCACGTCTGATGGAAGATATGGGCGCAGGGCTGCGCACGCCCGGCACTATTATGCTCGGCGGCGGCAATCCGGCGCAGATCCCGGCGATGAATGACTATTTTCAGCAGCTGCTGCAGCAGATGCATGACGAGGGCAAGCTGAGCGAAGCGCTCTGCAACTATGACGGCCCGCGCGGCAAGGCCACGCTGCTCAACGCGCTGGCGACGCTGCTCAGCAGCGAGCTGGGCTGGCCGGTGACCGCAAACAATATCGCCCTGACCAACGGCAGCCAGAGCGCCTTTTTCTATCTGTTTAACCTGTTCGCCGGTCACCGCGCCGACGGCAGTAAAAAGCGCGTGCTCTTTCCGCTGGCGCCGGAATACCTGGGCTATGCCGATGCCGGACTGGACGAAGGGCTGTTCGTTTCGGCCAAGCCCAATATTGAGCTGCTGCCGGAAGGCCAGTTTAAGTATCACGTCGATTTTGAACATCTGCCGATGCATGACGATATCGGCCTGATCTGCGTATCGCGCCCCACCAACCCGACCGGCAACGTGGTGACTGACGACGAACTGATGCAGCTTGACGCGCTGGCGCAGCAGCACGATGTGCCGCTGCTGATCGATAACGCCTACGGCGTGCCTTTCCCCGGCATTATTTTCAGCGACGCGCGCCCGCTGTGGAATCCCAATATTATTCTCTGCATGAGCCTGTCTAAGCTCGGCCTGCCCGGCGCGCGCTGCGGCATTATTGTCGCCGACGAAAAGACCATCGGCGCCATCAGCAATATGAACGGCATTATCAGCCTGGCGCCAGGCAGCATTGGCCCCGCTATCGCCGCCGAGATGATCCAGCGCGGCGATCTGCTGCGGCTGTCGGAAGAGGTGATTAAGCCTTTCTATCAGGCCAAAGTGACCGAAACCATTGCCATTCTTCGCCGCTATCTGCCGCAGGAGCGCTGTCTGATCCACAAGCCGGAAGGCGCAATTTTCCTCTGGCTGTGGTTCTGCGATCTGCCGATCAGCACCGAGGCGCTCTACCAGCGGCTTAAGGCGCGCGGCGTTCTGATGGTGCCGGGACACTTTTTCTTTCCCGGTCTGGAGCAGGCGTGGCCGCACACCCACCAGTGCATGCGCATGAACTATGTGCCGGACGCCGGGAAGATTGAGCGCGCGGTGCAGATTCTGGCGGAAGAAGTTGAAAAGGCGTTTGCGGAGCAGCGGTAATTCGCGGTTTTAGAGGCGCGCCGGTTTGACCGGTGCGCATTAACAGACTGTCGCTTGAAATTGTCGCTATATAATGACAAATTGGCTTTTATATGCGCTTTGTCATTATATAGCGACAAAAGAGGTTCTATGCTAAATGGTATGCATGCTATTGGCCTGAAATGTCTTGAACGGCGTAAGGCCCGCGCTTGGACGCAGCAGGTCGCGGCCGAGCGTGCTGGCGTACATCGCAGCGTGATCTCCGCCATTGAGAACGGCCGCTATAGCGGATCTCTGAAGGCGTTGACGCTTTACCTGACCGCGCTCGACCTTGTGTTGACCGTCCAGTCATTAAACGTGCCACAGTTAGATGAGCTTAATGGATTATTTAACGATGACTGACTTGCGCCAGCTCTCGCGTCCTCTCCGCCAGATTGAGGTATATAGCGGAAACCAATACGCCGGAAAGCTGACCCATGAACACGGCAGTTATAACTTTACCTACTCTGCTTCAGACAGCCGCTTTGTCTCGCTGACCATGCAGCCCGAGCAGCGCTTAAGCTATCGGAACGGAAAACCGCGGCACGCTGCTTTACCCTAATCTCATCGCCAAAACCGGCGATGAAGAGTATCCCAGACTGGCTGAAAATGAATTTATTTGCATGTCGCTGGCAAAGGCCTGTGGTTTGCCCGTCGCCGACTTTTGGCTTTCAGATAATAAAGAACTTTTTATTATGGAGCGGTTTGATATCGGCCGAGAGCGGCGTATTGCCATGGAAGATTTTTGCGTTTTATCAGACCGCTCGTCCGAACAAAAATATTGCGGCTCCTATGAGGCTGGCGGAAAAATCGTTAGCCTGTTTACCCGCGACCAGGCGCAGGTCGAGCGCTACTGGCGGTACGTTTTATTTAGCTGCATGGTCGGCAATGGCGATGCTCATCTGAAGAATTTTTCGCTTATGTATGATGCGGAAATATCGATCTCTCCTTTTCTCTCTCCTCTTTACGATGTGGTGAATACGCATATCTACCCCACCACGGACAACGACCTTGCGCTGAAAATGAACAAAAGCAAAAGCTTTCCAGACAGAGATGGCCTGATTAAATTTGGCCGACAGCTTAAAATCGTTAAGCCCGGCGCAATAATCGACGAATTCGCAGATATCATTAATGATCGACTCGCCGATCAGACGCTGTTTGGCGATTATCCTGAACTGCGCGACGCCATCAGCGCGTCGCTTACCCGCAGCGCTGCGACTAACAACGTATTTACCAAAACCAACGTGAAGCGCGCCAAAAAACGTAAAACGGATCGTCTGCTTTAGTTCTTACCCCTCTTTCGCCTCCAGCAGCGACGCCCGGCACCACTGCGCGAGCTGGCGGATCGCCTGCTCAACCTCTTCATTCCAGCCGAAACCGGCGTTAAGCCGAAAACAGTGGTCGTAGCGATCGTCGGTGGCGAAAATATGGCCCGGCGCGATGCCGATGCCGGCGTTGCGCGCCTTGAGAAACAGCGCACGCACGTTGAGCGCGCGGTGCGGCATCTCGACCCACAGCACATAACCGCCCTCGGGATCCGAAACGCGCGTGCCCGCCGGAAACTCGCGCAGCAGCGACTGACGCATCTGCTGAATCTGTCCGGCCAGCTCGCGCCGCAGCTTGCGCAGATGCGCGTCATAGCCGCCGCTGCGCAGCAGCTCGGCAATCGCCGCCTGCGACAGGGTCGAGGTGCCCATGGTCGAGGTATATTTCAGCGACGCGATCTTGCGCATGTAGTTGACGCTGTGCACCCAGCCAATGCGGATGCCGGGCGCAACGGTTTTGGAAAAGCCGCTGCACAGAATGGCGTTAGGACTAAAGGCGCGCATCGGAAAAGGCCGCCGTTCGCCGAACGCGGTATCGCCAAAAATATCATCTTCGACGATCACCACATCATTTTCATCGGCCTGGCGGGCGATATAGGCCTTCTGTTCGTTGGGGATCGATTTGCCGAGCGGATTGTTGACGTTGCTGATGGTAAGAAAGGCCTGCACCGCCCTGCGGCGGAACAGCGCGGTAAGCTTTTCGACGTCGACGTAGCCCTCCGGCCCGGCGTCGACCTCAATGACGCGCAGATTAAGATTATGCAGCATCTGCAGCAGCACGAAGTAGCAGGGCGACTCCACCGCCACCACATCGCCGGGCCTGAGCGTGGCGCGCAGCGACAGCGACACCGCCTCAATGCAGCCGTTGGTGATAAGAATATCGTCGGCGCTGATGGTGCAGCCATACTCCACCGCGCGACGCGCGATTTCATGCTTCAGCGGCAGATAGCCGGTGCCTTTAACGGTGTTGCCCAACAGCGCCGGTTTGCTGTATCCCATCTGGCGCATCAGCAGCCCAATCTTTTTCACCGGATAGAGCGAGCTGTCGCCGTTCGCCAGGTCGAGACGAACGCGACACTCCGAGCCGAGGATCGCCAGGTGCATCTCCGTCTGTTCATCCAGCGGTGCCACCAGCCGCGGCTGCGCCAGCGTCGTCGGCGCTACCTCTTTGTGCGCCAGACGCGGCGCGACGAAAAAGCCCGATTTCGGCTTCGCCACCGCAAAACGCTCATCCTCCAGCGTGCGCAGCGTTTTCAGCGCAGTCGTCAGGCTGACGCTGTACTGCGTCGCCAGCGTGCGTACCGAGGGCAACCGGCTGTCGGGCAGCAGCGATCCGCTGCGGATAGCCTGCTTGATCTGCTCGGCTATCTGGCGGTAACGACTGCTCTGACTCTCCTGCTCGTCCGTTTCACCGGGCATCTGTTCCACCCCATATCGTACTGATCTGTGCGTATTCAAGAGAGTACATTCAAAGTACTTTAGGCTGCATCTCTTAATTATTGATGACGCGTGGCCGCTCCGCTTTCGGCGTCCGGCGCCCTGTCGTCTGCCTGCATTTCGGCATTCATTGCTACACCGCTTAATGGCCTGTTTTTCATGGAATCAGTAGGTTCCATGCATTTAAACGAATTTATCAGCCAAAGGAAAACGCGAAAAATGAATAATCTGTCCACCATGATGAGAGAAATCGAAGGCTATCTGACGCCAGCAATCATCGATTCTGCTAAACGGTGCTCTCATCGCCTGCTTGCCGCGCTGCCGGATAGCGAGCAGCTGTCGCGCAATCGCGTTCTGCTTGCCTACGGCGGTGGGAAAGACAGCAGCTATATGGTGGCCTATGTGCGTTACATTCAGGGGTTAATCTGGCAGCAGCGCGGTGACACCTTTCTGCTGCGCATCAGCACCAACCGCCACGCCGCCATGAGCGACAGCGTGATGGAGAATATCGACCGCGTTTACCGCGCGCTGGCTATTCACCATGACGCCTTCGTCGAGAGCCTGATCGTCGACGGCCAGCAGATCCGCCCTTTCGAACGTCATCTCTCCCTGCCCGAGCCGGTGCGCCAGCAAAACCGCAGCGACGTGCTGATGAACGGCCACCGCTTTCGCGCTGACGCGCGCTCAACCTTCTGCAACGCCTGCAACCTCAGCATGGTCAACTCGTTCGGCCTGGCGGCGCACTATAACGGCGGCGTGGACATGATTATCACCGGCGATTCGCCCCAGGAGCAGACCGCCTATGTCGCGTGGGCGCGGCACCTGTCGCGCCTGTTCGAGGCGCCAGCGGCGGAGAAAGATCGGGGCTTTCGCGGCTTTTTGCAGACGCTCGATGGCGTCGCCCATCGCTACTCGGCCGCTATCCACGGCGAGGCGGCGGTCACGCCCGCACGCCGCATCATGCATCAGCTGACGCGCGATCCGCTGTTCTTCAATATCTATCAGGACACCGCCTACGAAGCTGGCGCGCACTGGGCGCTGCTCAACGACTTTATGCGTTTCCGCTTCGACCCGCTGATGTTCAGCTTTTCCGAATCGGACTGCGGCAACCCGACGCTGATGGCGCACATTCGCGGCCTGCGCGCGGAAACCCTGCTGCAGCGCAGCTACGCAGAAGGCATCCGCGAATATGTCCGCTTTGCGCTGGGGCTGATGGCGCAGAAAGCCTTTCCGCCGCAGCTGATCGCCGAGATGGCGGCGCGCTATCAGGACGATGCCGCTATCGAACAGCAGCGCCAGCGCGCGGCACGCTTTGCCGTCGAGGCGTTCGGCCTCGACGAAACCCAGCTGGTTTGCATGATCTATTCGCCCTTTATCGCCCAGGGCAGCCAGCTGCATAGCTGGCTGACGCAGCAGCAGATCGGGCTGGATGAGGTGGCGATTCGCCAGCTGCTTGCCGGCAAGCGCGACGACGCGGCGCTGGCGCAGCGGCTCGGCCAGCTTTCCGGACTGGACATCGATCAGTTACGTCACTGCTGGCAGAGCCGCCAGGTCAGCTCGCTGCTGGAGGGCAAAAGCGCCGATCCGCTGTCGCGCGTGCTGCGCTTCGATCCGCATAAGGCGGTGATTCAGGTAAATCACGGCGTCCTGCAGGATACCGTGACCGAAGTGATCTCCGGGCGCTGATCCCGGTAAGGCGAGGCGATGAGAAAAATTTTCCTGCAAATAGGCGCCACGCGCGATGGCCAGAATCCCTACTGCGAGGTGGCGAAGCGCGACGGCTACTTTACCGTGCTGGCGGAGATGAGCGATTTCATTGACTACCAGTCGCTCAGCCTGACGCTGCCGTTTGATCTGATCGTTCGCCTCGATCGGCCGGAAAATCCCTGGGAAGTGCTACAGGCCTGCCTGCACGCCGGGCTGCTGGAGCATCCGCGCGTGGTGCTGGCCGGGTTTGAAGCCTACAACGCCAGCGCTGGACGCGTGCGGGAAATTCTGGCCGGACCCGATGCGCCGCGCACCTTCATTCCACTGGATAAATATGCCCAGCGGATGGCGCTGAAAAAAGCCTGGCCGCGCTTTCCCCAGCCAGAGTTTCGTTTTTTTGCCTCGCCGCTCAGCATTCTCGACGCCCATCAGGCGCTGATCTATCCCTGCGTGATCAAGCCGGTAGACAGCGGCGGCGGCCTGGGGATTTGGCTGGTGGAAGCGCCCGAACGGCTGGCAGGCGTGGTGCAGATGCTGGAAGAGACCATGAACTACGGCGGCCGCAGCTTTAGCGGGTTTATTGTCGAAAGCTGGCTGGACGGCGACGAATATTCGCTGCAGGGCGTGGTGCACGACGGCCATCCGCACGCTCTGACCTGCTGCCAGAAGGTGATCGAGCAACATCGCGACGCCCAGGGCGGCGTCAGTTTTTACGAATCGGGCCACGTCGCTGTTGCCGCCGAGACGCTGCCGCCCCCATTCGTTAGCCTGATGACATTTTGTTGTGAAACCTTTGGCTACCGGCTCGGCGCCTTTCATATCGATTTTATTGTGGTGGAGGGTGTGCCGCACTTTCTTGAAATGGGCTTCCGTCTTTCGGGCATGGGGGTGCCTGGCCTGGTCGAAGAGGCGACCGGCATCGACTGGGTAGCCGTCGCGTTTCGGCTTGAAGCTGGTGGCAAGATGCCCGCGCTGCGCTTCGCCGCGCCGCCACGCGCCGTCGGCCAGCTGCGTCTGCGCCTGCCAGCGCAGCTGCGCCAGGCGGAAAGCTGGATTGCTGAACATCGTCAGGGGGCGCTACTGCCGCCGCTGACCTTTGCTGGCTTACAGGTGTCGCGGCGCTCGTCGCTCTATGCCGATCTGACGCGCCATGCGGGCATACTCGGCACGCTGCGCCTGTCGGCTGGCGGTCGCGACGACATTCTGGCCGTTTTCAACAGCGTGGTGCGCACGGCATCTCGCCTCTCAGAAGGAAATTTATTGTGTGCAGAATGATTCTGGCGCAGGGCGAGTTCGACGCGGCGCAGGTGCTGGAGGCGGCGCGCGCCATGAGCTGCGGCGAAACCGCCTGCCATGATGGCCCGATCAAAGAGCACCCGAACGGCTGGGGGTGTCTGTGGCTGGACGACGGCGAAATTTGCACGCTGCGCGGCAGCGGCCCCTTTGCCGAGGCGCTGCCCGATATAGATATCGAACGCATCAAAGGCCGCTTTCTGGCGGTGCATGTGCGCCACGCCACGCTGAGTAAAAACCAGGGGCTGGCGTTCGCCCATCCGCTGCTGCGCGACAGCGCAGGCACGCGCTGGTACATGATGCACAACGGCTTTATGCCGAAGGTCTACGCCCGTCTCGGCATGGCGGCCTCCCGCTTCGATTCGGCAGAGTACCTGGAATATCTGGTGGATCGCATCACGCCTGCCGACTTCACGCGCGACTACCTGCGCGACAAGCTGGCGCAGGTCGAGCCAGGCGGCAGCGCGGGCAACGCGATTTTCGTCACGCGCGACCGGGCATGGGCCTGGCAGTGGCATCCCCAGGATACGCCCTGGCCGCACTACTTTACGCTGCACGTTTTGCAGCAGGCGCGCTGTACGTACATTTCATCTGAACCTGTTCCAACCCTGGGCGACGCCGCCAGCTGGCGACGTATGGCTAACCATGAACTACGCGAAATTCCTTTGGGGGAGTAAACATCATGGCCATTTTTAATCAGATACGCGTGATCAATCCCAACATGTATGTAGAGCACACCTGGCTGGACGATATTGTTACGGCGCGCGTGCCGCTGCTGGTGCTGCGCAATTTCCTTACCGATGAAGATCGCCAGGAGGTGGTGACCGATTTGCAGCGCTGCCGCGAGCAGATCCGCGTGTCGCACTATCCCAACGGCGCGCTCACCACGCTCGGCCCCTACCTGGCGAAACATACCGCCGCGCCGGAGAACTACTTTACCGAATGGCGCGACATCGCGTCATCGCTGCCGCCGTCGCTCGCCGCGCTGCGCCAGCAGATCTATGAGTGGGTGCGCCACGTGCTAAAGCTGGAGAGCCTGCAAACCGCCCATGAGCCAGGCCTGGGCGACTACGCCGGTTCGATCGTGCGTTTCCATGCCGACGGCGTCGCCAATCCGCTGCACAACGACAATATCGTCCGCGACGGGGCCGGAAGCGGCCTGGCGGTGACGCAGATCCTGCACCAGCTGAGCTGCGTGGTCTGCCTGCAGGAGTGCAATGCGGGCGGCGGGCTGCGCATCTTCAACAAAAAATGGTCGCCGGACGATGAGCGTTTCAAAACGCCAGGCGAGCTCGGCTACCAGAGCGGCGTGGTGATGCAGAGCGAAACCTGCGAATTTGCGCCGCGCAGCGGCGATATCTACCTGTTCAACCCCGCCTTTTACCACGAGATCGATCGGGTTGAAGGTAATACCCGCATCACGATGGGCTTCTTTTTTGGCCTGACCGACAAAAAAATGAAACACGCCATCGCGTGGAGCTGACGCCCTGCGCGCAGCCTTGCAAGACGAGGAGAAGAGATGACGACATTTGCCAAAATTACTGAGCTGCTGGATCGGCACGACGCGGACTATCGCGTGGTAGAGCACGAGGCTATCGGCCAGACCGATACCATCAGCGCGCTGCGCGGCAATGCGCTTAACCAGGCGGCGAAGGCGATGGTGCTGGAGGTGGTGATGCCAGACGGCGCCGACCCGCGCTTTCTGCTGGCGATTGTGCCTGGCGACTGCAAAATCAACTTTAAAAGCGCTGCGCGCGCCATCGGCGGTAAAAAGTCGAGCTTCGCCGCACCCGAGAGGGCGCAGTCGCTGACCGCCTGCGTGATGGGCGCGGTGCCGCCGTTTAGTTTTGATGACCAGCTGGCGCTGCGCGTCGATGGGCGTCTGCGCGACGTCGGCACGCTGTGGTTTAACGCTGGCGCGCTGGAAAAATCGATCGCCCTTAATGCAGAGGACTATCGCCGTATCGTAGGTGAAGCCTGTTATGCCGATATTGCCACGCCCGTGGCGGTGAGCGCCTGACGGCAGAGGAAAGGTTATGTCAGTCAAAGATATGTTGCTGGCGCTCTGCGTCGTGGTGGCGTGGGGCGTTAATTTCGTGGTGATTAAGCTCGGCTTGCAGGGCATGCCGCCCTTTTTGCTGGCGGGCCTGCGCTTCTCCCTGGTGGCGCTTCCGGCGATCTTTTTTGTCCCTCGTCCGGCTATCCCGCTGCGCTGGCTGGTGGTCTACGGCATGACCATCAGCTTTGGCCAGTTCGCCTTTCTGTTTCTCGCCATCAAGCTCGGCATGCCCGCCGGGCTCGCCTCGCTGGTGCTGCAGGCGCAGGCCTTTTTCACGCTGCTGCTGGGCGCGCTGCTGCTGGCGGAAAAGCTGCGCTGGAACCATATCGCCGGCGTGCTGATCGCGACGCTGGGGATGTTTATGCTGGCGACGGCGGGCATGGCGGGCCAGTCGGCCGCAGGCATTACCCTGACGACCATGATGCTGACGCTGGCGGCAGCGCTGTCGTGGGGACTGGGCAATATCACCAACAAGATCATCCTGCGCAATCGCAAGGTGCCGGTGATGTCGCTGGTGGTGTGGAGCGCGCTGGTGCCGGTGCTGCCCTTCTTCGCCTGCTCCTGGCTGTTCGAAGGCGAGGAGGCGATTGTATTCAGCCTGACGCACATCTCGCTGCAAACGGTGCTGGCGCTGATCTATCTCGCCTTTATCGCCACCATCGTCGGCTACGCCATCTGGGGCAACCTGCTTAGCCGCTATGAAACCTGGCGCGTCGCGCCGCTGTCGCTGCTGGTGCCGGTGATTGGTATTCTCAGCGCGGCGCTGGTGCTGGGGGAGCGTCTCTCGGCGCAGCAGATGCTGGGCGCGGCGGTGATTATCTTCGGCCTGCTGGTGAATGTCTTCGGCGGCCTGGTGAGCCAGCGTCTGGCTATGCGCACCCATCCTTAACGGCGTGGGCTCAGATATAAAAAACGCCGCGAAGGCGGCGTTTTTTTCTCATCCATTCTGATTAGTTCAGAATTTCAATCCGGCGCGGTTTCGCCTCTTCAGGGACGATGCGTTCCAGATCGATGCTCAGCAGGCCATTTTCCAGGCGGGCGTCGCGTACCACAATGTGGTCGGCCAGCTGGAATTTACGCTCGAAGTTGCGTTCGGCGATACCCTGATAGAGATATTTGCGCTCGGTCTGCTCTTCGGGGTGCGCGCCACGCACGATCAGAACGTTATCGTGAGCGGTAATATCCAGTTCGTTCTGGGCAAAGCCCGCCACCGCGATGGTAATGCGATAGTGGTTTTCGCTGACCAGTTCGACGTTGTACGGAGGATAGCCGCCGTTGCTCTGGTTCTGGTTAGACTCAAGCAGGTTAAACAGACGATCGAAACCGATAGCAGAGCGATAAAGTGGAGCAAGATCAAAATTACGCATGGAATGACTCCTGATAATCAGCAAGTTTTGGCAACCTTCCACCATGGACAGGTTGTAAGACGCCTCGATGACCCTGTCGGCGACAGCGAGCGCGTCCGTAGCTTAAAAGTGGGTATGGCCAGACTGGTTTCAAGAGGCGAAACGCAATTTTTTTCGCCAATTAGCTGAAGTGGCATACACTCAGGGGACCTTTCGTCTGACATAGCGCACCTCGCCGTAGAGTGAGGGCGTCAGCGGACAAGCTAACTCAGCCGGGGCAAACGCCATAGTTGAAGGGATGATGAAAATGAATTTATTGAAGGCATTTCCTCTGGCAGGCGCGCTGGTCTGCTGCACCTTTACGCTTGCAGGTTGTTCCAGCGTGATGTCGCATACCGGCCCGAATCAGGGCTACTATCCGGGCACGCGCGCCAGCGCCGATATCCTGGTCGACGGTAACAGCAGCTGGGCGCTTAAGCCGCTGGCACTGATCGATCTGCCCTTTTCCGCCGTACTGGATACGCTGCTGCTGCCGTGGGACTACGCGCGCAGCGATGACGATAAATCGATCGACTCCCCGCGTGAGCGCATTCTTCAGAGCGAAAAGCTGAACCACACGCAGGAGAATCTGGCGCAGGCTGCCCCCTATCCTGTGGCTACGCCAGCACAGTAAAGAGCTGTCGCCAGCCGTCGACCTCACGCATAAAGGCGATCAGCCGTCCGTCCGGCGACCAGACGACCGCGTCGCCGCTCGGCGGCTGGTCGTGACGTTCGGTGAGCGGCTGACAGACGCCGCTTTCGATATCGCAGCGCATCACCTGATTGTCGCTGATAAAGGCGACGGCCCCGCCCTGCGGATGCCAGCTAAACGCCGACTGCACCGACTGCGCCAGCCGCGTCACCTGACGCGGCGCGCCGCCGTTTGGCGACACCGTCCAGAGCTGCACCACATCCTGCTCGTCCGCCATTAAAAAGGCGATGGCGCTGCCGTCTGGCGCACTACGCAGCCAGTGGCGCGGCTGCTGAGCAAGCCCGCGCGGCGTAAAGGTCAGCCGGCGCTGCCGCACGCCGGCAGGCGGCGCAGGCAGGCTGCTCTCCGTCCCCTCCAGCGGTTCGTCGCCTGGTATGGCGTACGCCTCCAGCGCCTCCGGCAGATCGACAACAAAAACCTCCGGCTGTTTGTCGCCCGCGGCGGAGATCGTGTCGCCGATAAAGGCGATAGCCCAGCGCTGCCAGCGGCCGTCCGGCTTCTGATAGCCCCGCGTGCCGATCCAGCCCTCTTCATACGCGCGGTTAATCTCGTCGCTGCCCGGGCGCGGCGTCGCGGTGGTGCGGCTGACCAGCACGCAGAAGTGGCTGCCGCTGTATTCGCGCGGATGCTGTTTGATCGGCGCGACCGCGCGCAGCGGCAGCGCGATGCCGACGTTGCGCAGATCCTCTTTCGGGTCTCGCTCGTGCATCACATGATCGTTGTAGGTGAAGCTGACGCGCGTGCCGTCCGGGCTGTAGAGGTGCACATGCGAGCCGCCGCGCAGCGCGCCGGGCGTAAAGGGCGGCGTGATGTCGCAGGCGTCGAGGTTTTGCGCGCGGCCGTTTTGCACGATAACGCCGCGCCGGTGATGAAAGTCGTAGTGCCAGTGCTCGTCAGGCTGTTCCGGGCCATGAATGCAGAGATAGCGCGGCGGCAGATCCGGACTGACGGTGACGACGCCCACATGCGCGCCGTCGGTCGCGCGATAGAGCACCTCGACCTCGCCGGTTTGCACATTGACGCGCTCAATAGTGTCGCTGGTAAAAGAGGTACCGGACGGACGCAGGTCGAAGGCCAGCCACTGGCTGTCGGCGGTCCAGACGTTGCTGTTGGTCAGCTGGTGCTGTCGCGGGCTAAAGGTGATCTGTTTTTCACGCATGGGGCAACCTGACTAAAAAATATTGCCCCACACGCTACGCCAAAAGCGTTAAAGATGCAGCTTCGATTTCGTCTGCGGCGCGGCAACGCCCTCGATCGCCCGCCTGCGCCCAACCAATAGTCCCAGCACACCGCCGAGAATAAGGGCGCCCGCCACAATCAGCAGCCCGTCGTTATAGCTGCCGGTGACGTCCTTGATACGCCCCATGACGGGCGGAAAAGCCAGCCCGGCGATATTTGCCACCGCATTAATCAGCGCCACCGACGCGGCGCCCGCCACGCCGGAGACGGTTTCAGTGGTCACCGCCCAGAATACCGGTGTGATGGCCCAGTTGAGTCCAACCATCAGCACCAGCAGCAGATAAGCCATCCACTGCTGCGGCGCCGCCAGCGCTGCCAGCAGCAGCAGACCTGCCGCCATCAGCGGCAAACCGAGATGGCGCGCCCGCTCGCCGGTGCGATCGGAATGGCGGCCGTTAAAATACATAAAAATACAGGCGAAGAGAAAAGGCACCGCCGACAGCAGGCTCACCGTCAGGTTGCTGCGCTCCGCCGCAACCGCCTTAACGATCATCGGCAGAAACAGCGTAATGCCGATGGTGCCGAACGCCTGCAGCAGCCACAGCAGACTGAGCGTCCAGACGCGCCGGCTTGTTAGCGCCACGCGCCAGTTATGATCGCGTATCGCCGCGTGCTGTTCATCGCGCGCCAGCGTCTGCTGCAGGTAACTGCGCTGCTCCGCCGTGAGCCAGCGCGCACTGGCGGGCGCATCGTCGAGATAGAACCAGGTGACAATGCCCAGCGCGAACGCCGGGATACCTTCCAGCAGGAAGAGCCAGCGCCAGCCTTCGACGCCCAGCATGCCGTGCAGATTCAGCAGGCTGCCGGAGAGCGGCAGGCCAATCACCGACGCCAGCGCCGCGCCGATATAAAACAGCGACATGGCGCGCGCGCGGTCGCTGCGCGGATACCAGCAGCTCAGGTAGAAAATAATGCCGGGCGTAAAGCCCGCTTCCGCCGCGCCGAGTAAAAAGCGCATCACGTAGAGCTGCATCGGCGTCTGCACCAGGCTCATGCCTGCGGCGATGATGCCCCAGCTCACCATGATGCGCGCGATCCAGCGCCGCGCGCCGACGCGCGTCAACAGCACGTTGCTCGGCACTTCGAAGATGATGTAGGTGACATAGAAGATACCGGCGGCGATGCCGTACATTTCGGCGGTCATCGCCAGATCGGCGTTCATTTGCAGCGCGGCAACCGAGATATTGGCGCGGTCGATATAGGCAATGAGATACAACACCATGATAAAGGGCATGATGCGCAGGTTCATTTTCTTAATGGTGCTGAGGTGAAGAGAGTTGTTCATCGCAAGGTCCTCAGTTCAGATAGCGCAGCAGCAGAAATTAACTCTTTGATTTTAAATATTTAAATTGTCATACCGCAGCGCGTGGCGACAGGGCATCGCCTGGACAGCTGCGTTCGATCATCAGCGCTGCGACGCTGCGCGACCGACCTTTACTAGCGGATTGATTTCAGCTGATAAGAGTGAGGGTGATTGTAGTACCCAAAAATAATTTTGTACTACAATGAAGATCACAAAACAGACAAGGCGGGCCAGATGGCCCGCCTTGAAAGTGAAAAGTGCGACGCAGGACGGCGGAATGCCGCCTGGGAAGGATTAAAGCACCAGCTCTTCGATAGCGTGCGCGACGCCATCTTCCATATTGGTTTTGGTCACAAACTGCGCGATTTGCTTAACGGAGTCGATGGCGTTGCCCATTGCGACGCCCGTGCCGGCGTATTCGATCATCGCCAGGTCGTTCTCCTGATCGCCAATCGCCATCACCTCTTCGCGCGCCAGACCCAGCTTCTCCGCCAGCATTTTAACGCCCTGACCTTTGTTGACGCGGCTATCGAGAATCTCCAGGTAATAGGGCGCGCTCTTGAGAATGGTGTAGTTCTCTTGCGCTCTGGCGGGCAGACGCTGAATCGCGCTATCCAGCAGATCGGGCTTGTCGATCATCATCAGCTTGGGAAAACGCGTGGCGCGGTCCATCTCTTCCACGGCGCGGTAGCGCACGGGAATGCCGGTCAGGCTCGCCTCATGAATGGTGTATTCGCTGAGATCTTTGTTCGGCGTATAAAGCGAGGATTTGTCGAACGCCTGAAAATGCACGCCCAGCTCGCGCGACAGCTGTTCAATGTAGAGGTAATCGTCAAAACCCAGCGTGATTTCCGCCACGCACTCGCCATCTTTCGCCTGCTGCACCAGTGCGCCGTTGTAGCTGATGGAGTACTGACCGTCGTCGACCAGGCCAAGCTCCATCAGGTAGCGCTGGATCCCTACGTATGGGCGCCCGGTCGCCAGCACCACGGCAACGCCTTTTTTATGCGCGCGATCGATTGCCGATTTAACGCCAGCGGTGATCTCGTGCTGCGGGTTAAGCAGCGTGCCGTCCATATCAATTGCAACCAGTTTAATCGCCATAGCTTCCTCGTTGAGTCAGGGTTTGGCTTAAATGCTAGCGCGATTCAGCTCACTGTGACCAGTTTCACGACATTTCAGGCATAAAAAAACCCTTCCGGATGGGAAGGGTTTGCAAACTGGAGCCGGCGTGGGTGACAGAAACCGATCGCAAAGTCGCTGTGCGTCATCCCTGACCGCTCGGCCCACGCAAATACGCGCCTCTTCCTGAGGCGCGCCCGTAAACGGGCCAACGCGCTGCGTTGTTCAAAAACGCTCCCGGCGTTTTTGTCCTTGTCGCGAGATGCTTTGCTCTTCGGTTCCTGTCACCCACGCTTTAGCTTTAGTCGCCGTCTGTTGGCTTAAATATCGATATTCGCCGCTTTCAGGGCGTTCTCTTCGATAAAGGCGCGGCGCGGCTCAACCGCATCACCCATCAGCGTGGTGAAGAGCTGATCGGCGGCGATGGCATCCTTGATGGTCACGCGCAGCATGCGACGGCTGTCCGGATCCATCGTGGTTTCCCACAGCTGCTCGGCGTTCATCTCGCCCAGACCTTTGTAACGCTGTACCGACAGACCGCGTCGCGACTCTTTCACCAGCCATTCGATAGCCTGCTCAAAGCTGGCGACCAGCTGACGGCGCTCGCCGCGCTCGATGTAGGCGTCTTCCTCAATCAGGCCGCGCAGCTTCTCGCCCAGCGCGTTGATTTTACGGTACTCCGGCCCCTGAATGAACTCGGCGTCCAGCGTGTAATCGGTGTCGACGCCGTGCGTGCGCACGCGCAGAACCGGTTCAAAAATATTCTCTTCGCGGTTGGCGCGTACCTGTGCAACGTAAGTGCTGCCGTGCGCTTCGCGCTCGCTCAGATAAGCCACCAGCTTCTCCAGCCAGGCCTGAACCTCAGCCTCATTGCTCAGCTCGCTCAGCGTTGGGTGATAAACCAGCGCGCGCAGCAGCGCGACCGGATAGCGGCGCTCCATACGCTTGATCATCTTCTGCGTGCTGTTGAACTCTGCGACCAGATTTTCCAGCGGCTCACCGCCCAGCGCCGGTGCGCTGGCGTTGGTATGCAGCGTCGCGCCGTCAAGCGCGATGGCGATCTGATACTGATCCATCGCCTCATCATCTTTGATGTACTGCTCCTGCTTGCCTTTCTTCACCTTGTAAAGCGGCGGCTGCGCAATATAAACGTGGCCACGCTCGATGATTTCCGGCATCTGACGATAGAAGAAGGTCAACAGCAGCGTACGAATGTGCGAGCCGTCGACGTCAGCATCGGTCATGATGATGATGCTGTGATAGCGCAGCTTGTCCGGATTGTATTCGTCGCGACCGATACCGCAGCCCAGCGCGGTGATCAGCGTTGCCACTTCCTGCGAAGAGAGCATCTTGTCGAAACGCGCTTTCTCTACGTTAAGAATTTTGCCCTTCAGCGGCAGAATCGCCTGGTTCTTACGGTTACGGCCCTGTTTGGCCGAACCGCCTGCGGAGTCGCCCTCCACCAGGTAGATTTCAGAGAGCGCCGGATCGCGCTCCTGACAATCCGCCAGCTTACCCGGCAGACCTGCCAGATCGAGCGCACCTTTACGGCGCGTCATTTCGCGAGCGCGACGGGCCGCTTCACGGGCGCGGGCGGCGTCGATGATCTTGCCAACGACAATTTTGGCGTCGCTCGGGTTTTCCAGCAGGTATTCGCCCAGCAGCTCGTTCATCTGCTGTTCCACCGCCGATTTCACTTCAGACGAGACCAGCTTGTCTTTGGTCTGCGATGAGAACTTCGGATCAGGCACTTTAACCGACACCACCGCCACCAGGCCTTCGCGGGCGTCGTCGCCGGTGGCGCTGACTTTCGCTTTCTTGCTGTAGCCCTCTTTGTCCATATAGGCGTTCAGGGTACGCGTCATCGCCGCACGGAAGCCCGCGAGGTGGGTACCGCCGTCGCGCTGCGGAATGTTGTTGGTGAAGCAGTAGATGTTCTCCTGGAAGCCATCATTCCACTGCAGCGCCACTTCCACGCCAATGCCGTCTTTCTCGGTAGAGAAGTAGAACACATTCGGATGGATAGGGGTTTTGTTTTTATTCAGGTACTCGACGAACGCCTTGATGCCGCCTTCGTAGTGAAAATGATCGGCTTTGCCGTCACGCTTGTCTTCCAGACGGATCGACACGCCGGAGTTCAGGAACGAGAGTTCGCGCAGGCGCTTCGCCAGAATGTCATATTCGAATTCAACGACGTTGGTGAAGGTTTCGTGGCTCGGCCAGAAACGCACGCGGGTGCCGGTCAAATCGGTTTCGCCCGTGACGTTAAGCGGTGCCTCAGGCACGCCGTGCACGTAAGTCTGCTGGTGCACTTTGCCTTCGCGACGAATGGTCAGCTCCAGCTTCTGCGACAGGGCGTTTACAACCGAGACGCCCACGCCGTGCAGACCGCCCGACACTTTATAGGAGTTGTCGTCGAACTTACCGCCTGCGTGCAGCACGGTCATGATCACTTCCGCAGCGGAAACGCCCTCTTCTTCGTGAATGCCGGTGGGAATGCCACGGCCATCATCCTGAACGGAAACGGAATTATCGGCATGAATGGTCACGACGATATCACTACAGTGACCCGCGAGCGCTTCGTCGATTGCGTTATCCACGACCTCGAATACCATGTGGTGCAGACCGGTGCCGTCATCCGTATCGCCGATATACATACCCGGACGTTTGCGTACCGCATCCAGCCCTTTCAGAACTTTGATACTTGAGGAGTCATAAGAATTCGACATCAACGTTTCTCGCTCATTTAATCTTCAGGTTGAACCGCTATTTTACCCTGTTCCACGCGGAACATCTTGCCCTTTTCGTCACTCATATCGATGACATGATCGGTGGCGATAGCGCTGACAAACACCTGAGCCTGCGTGGCTTTCAGTCGTTGCGCCAGCAGGCGCCGACGGCTGTCGTCCAGCTCGGAAGCGAAGTCATCAATCAGGTAAAGACAGCGGCGTCCGCTCTGGCGCGTCAGGAACTCGCCCTGCGCCAGACGCAATGCACACATCAATAGTTTTAACTGGCCGCGCGACAGCAGATCTTCGACCGGCGTGCCGTCGGCGCGAATGCGGAAATCCGCTTTATGCGGGCCGCTGGCGGTGTAGGTCAGCGCGCGGTCGCGCTCGAAATTGCGCTCCAGCAGATCGCCGTAGGCGCTCTCTTTGTCCCAGCCGCGCTGGAAAGAGAAGTTCAGCGCGAACTCCGGCAAAAACTGCCCGCAGGTGGCGACGATCTCCGCCGAAATGGCGTCGCTGTATTCCGCGCGCCACTGGCTGATCTGCTCTGCCAGCGGCACCAGCTCCTGATCCCAGGCGCGGATTTGGCTATAGCGCGTGACCTGGCGCAGCGCGGCGTTGCGCTGCTTCAGCAGGCGCCGCAAATTGCTCCAGGCGTTGAAGAAACCGGGGGTGTTGTGAAAACAGCCCCAGTCGACATAGGCTCTACGGTATTTGGGGCCGCCGTTGAGCAAAGTAAACCCCTCGGGGGTAATTAACTGCATCGGCAGCAGCTGCGCCAGCTCCGCGACTTTATGGCCGTCGCTGCCGTCGATACGCACCTTGCTGTCGCCCGCGCGGTTTTTGGTCAGGCCGACCGAAATCTCCCGCTCGCTGCTCTCAATGCGACCGTGCAGCACAAAGGCGGCTTCGTCGTGGCGGATCACGCGTCCCGCCTGCAGGCTGCGAAACGCGCGGCCATGACCAAGCGTGTAGATCGCCTCCAGCACGCTGGTTTTGCCGCTGCCGTTCGCGCCCACCAGGAAATTAAACCCCGGCGCCAGCGCCAGATCGGCCTGCTCGATGTTACGAAAGTCTTTGATAAGGAGGCGGGTTAAAGCCATGAATCAGTCCAGCGTGAAGGGCACAAAGAGGTATCGCCTTTGAGCGGCCAGTGGCCAACGGCGAAGCCCGATAACGGCCTCACCACTACCAGGCCGATTCTACCTCACCAGGCCGTCGGCGTCGCAGCCAGTCTGGTTGCGGCCAGCGCGCAGGCCCTGGGAGCATACTGAGGTATGTGACCAGGGACGAGCACTGCCCGCAACCAGAATGGCAAGTAAGCCAGGCCGATATATTCTACAAGCGCATGGGCATCACGACGTAGGCGGCTGCCGGGCTGGCGAGATCTTCAATCTGCACGCTCGACACCGAATCGGTCAGCAGCAGGCGCACATTCTCGCACTTCAGCGCGTTCAGCACGTCCAGCACGTAGCTGACGTTAAAGCCGATCTCCAGCTCGCTGCCGCCATAGGTCACGTCGAGCATCTCTTCCGCCTCTTCCTGCTCAGGGTTGTTAGCGGTAATTTTTAGCTGATTTTCGGTGATATAGAGGCGAACGCCACGGAACTTCTCGTTTGAGAGAATAGCCGCACGGGCAAACGCCTGCTTCAGGATGTCGCAGCCCGCTTCCAGTACTTTATCGGGATTTTTTGGCAATACGCGGCGATAGTCGGGGAAGCGACCATCTACCAGCTTCGACGTAAAGATAAAGTCGCCCACGTGCGCGCGGATATTGCTGCTGCCAATCTGCAGCTGCAGCGGCGTTTCGCCGCCGTCCAGCAGACGCACCAGCTCAATGACCCCTTTACGCGGCACGATCACCGAATGGTTCGGCAGCGCCTGGCCAATCGGCATCGAGCAGACCGCCAGACGGTGGCCGTCGGTGGCGACGGTGCGCAGCTCTTCGCCTTCGGTTTCAAACAGCATGCCGTTAAGGTAGTAGCGCACGTCCTGATGCGCCATCGAGAACTGCGTCGCCTCGATCAGACGCTTCAGCGTCGCCTGCGGCAGCGTAAACTCCACTTCGCTCTGCCAGTCGTCCAGATTAGGAAAGTCGCTGGCTGGCAGGGTCGAGAGCGAAAAGCGGCTGCGCCCGGAGCGCACCAGCATGCGTTCGCCTTCCAGCGTAACGTTAATCTCCGCGCCCTCGGGCAGTCCGCGACAGATGTCGAGGAATTTACGCGCCGGGACGGTGGTGGCCCCCGGCTCGTGCGGCTGGGTCAGCGCCACGCGCGCCACCATCTCCATTTCCAGATCGGTGCCGGTCAGCAACAGCGTGCCGTCGTTGACCTGCATCAACAGATTTCCCAGGATCGGCAGCGTCGGGCGCCCGCCTAACGGGCCGCTGACTTGCTGCAGCGGCTTTAGCAACTGCTCACGTTCAACAATAAATTTCATAGCGTCAGGAGGATAAAGTTCGGATGAGATTAGAGAAATCTTCTTTTATGTCGTGGCTCTCTTCACGCAGCTGCTCGATTTTGCGGCAGGCGTGAAGCACCGTGGTATGGTCGCGGCCGCCGAACGCGTCGCCGATCTCCGGCAGACTGTGGTTCGTCAGCTCTTTCGCCATCGCCATCGCCATCTGGCGTGGGCGCGCGACCGAGCGCGAACGGCGCTTGGACAGCAGATCCGCGACCTTAATTTTGTAATACTCGGCCACCGTCTTCTGGATATTGTCGATGGTGACCAGCTTTTCCTGCAGCGCCAGTAGATCGCGCAGCGCTTCGCGCACAAAGTCGATGGTGATGGCGCGGCCGGTAAAGTTGGCGTTGGCGATCACGCGGTTCAGCGCCCCTTCCAGCTCACGAACGTTGGAGCGCAGGCGTTTAGCGATAAAAAAGGCGACCTCACCCGGCAGGCGAATATCGTTCTCATCCGCTTTTTTCATCAGAATCGCCACGCGCGTTTCCAGCTCCGGCGGCTCAATAGCGACCGTCAGGCCCCAGCCGAAGCGCGACTTCAGCCGATCTTCCACGCCGTTAATCTCTTTAGGATAACGGTCTGAGGTCAAAATGATCTGCTGATTGCCTTCCAGCAGCGCGTTGAAGGTGTGGAAAAACTCCTCCTGCGAGCGCTCTTTATTGGCGAAGAACTGAATATCATCGATAAGCAGCGCATCGACAGAGCGGTAGTAGCGCTTGAACTCCTCAATGGCGTTGTTTTGCAGCGCCTTCACCATGTCCTGCACAAAGCGCTCAGAGTGCATATAGACCACTTTAGCATTCGGCTTGCGCGCGATGATGCCGTTGCCGACCGCGTGCAGCAGGTGGGTTTTGCCCAGGCCGGTGCCGCCATAAAGGAAGAGCGGGTTATAGGCGCCGCCGGGATTGTCCGCCACCTGACGCGCCGCCGCGCGCGCCAGCTGGTTGGATTTACCCTCAACGAAGTTATCGAAGTTGTGGCGGTTATTCACATTAGAGCGGTAGGTCACATCGGCTGGCGCCGGAACGTTGTCCCAGCTTGGGCGCAGGATCTGCGCGGGCGCGGGACGGCTCTCGACCGGCGCGGGGGCGCTGACGCTCGCCATCGCCGGCTGGCTCATCGCCGCAGGCTGCTGCTGGACGGAACGCGTCCCGACTTCGAAACGCAGCAAAGGCACGTCCACACCGCAGAATTCGTTCAGCAGTCCATTGATGTTATTGATGTATTTATCTCGTACCCAGTCGAGCACAAACCGATTTGGTGCATACAAGGCCAGCGTATTGTCGTTTAACTCCGCCTGCAGCGGTCGAATCCACATGCTGAATTCGGTGGCAGGAAGCTCATCCTGCAAACGGGCAAGACACTGTTGCCAGAGCGTAAGTGACACGGCGGACTCCACTTGTACAAAATCGATAAGAAATAGTAGGCGCTAATAAAGAAACGTTCATTTTTGACACAGACGGTAGAAAGCGCCTGCGACCGCTATCAGCGGTTTCCGTCCCTGGGATCGCGACCGGATCGTCAGCGGAAGGGCGGATCATAGCGCAAAGCGAGACAGAGATCTTCACTTTCTACACAGTTTTGATCCTTTTTATCCACAGGCCGTGGACAGGTAAAACAGTTTACGCCTGCTGGCGAAAAAAGCTGCGGGGATCGTCGGAAAAGAGACGCTTTTTCAGGCGGCCTCTCGTTTTTGCGGTGATTTTCATCGGCCCGATCGCAAGAAGATCCCGCGGGATCCTTGCGCTTTAAAGCGGAGACCGTATAATTCTTCCCCCGGCGTTGTCGCGCTATGCCCAATGCCCGGACTCAGCGGGCTGTATCCGGGCTTCCAGGTACCGCGACCAGCGAAGTAAATTGACTCCGGACTGTACAATTATTACAATCCCGCCTCTTTATTAAAGACACATTGAGGCGTCGGTCGTTTTACTGGCCCAAAAACGCGTCACCCAGTGAAATTTTTCAAGTTTAGGTAGAAATCGCCATGAAACGCACTTTTCAACCGTCCGTACTGAAGCGCAACCGTTCTCACGGCTTCCGTGCTCGTATGGCAACCAAAAATGGTCGTCAGGTTCTGGCACGTCGTCGTGCTAAAGGCCGTTCTCGTCTGACCGTTTCTAAGTAATAAAAGCTAACCCTCGTGGTTAAGCTCGCATTTCCCAGGGAGTTACGTTTGTTAACTCCCACTCATTTCACTTTCGTCTTCCAGCAGCCACAACGGGCTGGCACGCCGCAAATTACCATCCTCGGCCGCCTTAATTCGCTGGGGCATCCCCGCATCGGTCTTACCGTCGCTAAAAAGCACGTCAAGCGCGCACACGAACGCAACCGGATCAAACGTTTGACCCGTGAAAGTTTTCGTCTGCTTCAGCATGAACTGCCGGCGATGGATTTCGTCGTTGTGGCGAAAAAGGGGATTGCCGATCTCGACAACCGTATGTTGGCGGAAGCGTTGGAGAAGTTATGGCGTCGTCACTGTCGCCTGGCGCGCGGCTCCTGATCGTCCTGATCCGCGTCTATCAGCGCGGCATCAGCCCCTTGCTGGGACCACACTGTCGGTTTCAGCCAACCTGCTCTCATTATGGAATTGAGGCGTTACGCAGGTTTGGCCTGATAAAAGGCAGTTGGTTGACATTCAAACGCGTATTAAAATGCCACCCTTTGAACCCGGGTGGTGACGATCCTGTGCCGCCAAAAAACCTTTGATACCAGAGAACATTAACGATGGATTCGCAACGCAATCTTTTTCTCATCGCTTTTCTGTTCGTGTCTTTCATGATCTGGCAAGCCTGGCAGACGGACCACGCTCCGCAGCCGCAGCAGACCCAGACCACGCAAAACACCAACAGCGCAGCAGGTGATGCCGCCAGCCAGGGCGTACCGGCCAGCGGCCAGGGCAAAACGATCACCGTTAAGACTGATGTCCTGTCATTGAATATCAACACCCGCGGTGGCGATGTCGAGCAAGCTCAGCTGCTGACCTACCCGGACAAACTGGGTTCCGACCAGCCTTTCCAGCTGCTGGAGACCACGCCATCCTTCGTTTATCAGGCACAGAGCGGGCTCACTGGCCGCAACGGTCCGGATAACCCGAACAACGGCGCGCGTCCGCTGTTCACCGCCGCACAGGATCACTTCGAAATGGCCGACGGCCAGACCGAACTGCGCGTGCCGATGACCTACACCGCAGAAAACGGCGTGGTTTACACCAAAACCTTCGTTTTCAAACGCGGCGAGTTCGCGGTGGATGTGGACTATAACGTCAACAACACCACGCAGCAGCCGCTGGAAGTGTCGCTCTTCGGCCAGCTGAAGCAGACCATCGATCTGCCTAAGCACCGCGATACCGGCAGCAACAACTTTGCGTTGCACACCTTCCGCGGCGCGGCCTACTCCACCAGCGAAGAGAAGTACGAAAAGTACAAATTCGACACCATCGCGGATAACGAAAACCTCAACGCCACCACCAGCAACGGCTGGGTTGCGATGCTGCAGCAGTACTTCGCTACCGCCTGGGTGCCGCGCACCGCTGGCAACAATTCGCTCTATACCAGCAACCTGGGCAACGGTATTGCGGCTATCGGCTACAAATCCGCACCGGTCACCGTGGCGGCCGGTCAGCAGCAGAATCTGGGCGCAACGCTGTGGGTCGGTCCGGAAATTCAGGACAAGATGGCTGCCGTCGCGCCACATCTTGACCTGACCGTCGACTACGGCTGGCTGTGGTTTATCTCTCAGCCGCTGTTTAAGCTGCTGAAGTTTATCCACAGCTTTATCGGCAACTGGGGCTTCTCCATCATCGTCATCACCTTCATCGTGCGCGGCATCATGTACCCGCTGACGAAGGCGCAGTACACCTCGATGGCGAAGATGCGCATGCTGCAGCCGAAGATTCAGGCGATGCGTGAGCGCCTGGGCGACGACAAGCAGAAGCAGAGCCAGGAGATGATGGCGCTCTATAAAGCGGAGAAGGTCAACCCGCTGGGCGGCTGTCTGCCGCTGGTGATTCAGATGCCGATCTTCCTTGCGCTTTACTACATGCTGTCTGGTTCAGTGGAGCTGCGCCACGCGCCGTTTATCCTCTGGATCCATGACCTGTCGGCGCAGGACCCCTACTACATCCTGCCGATTCTGATGGGCATCACCATGTTCTTCATTCAGAAGATGTCACCGACCACCGTGACCGATCCGATGCAGCAGAAGATCATGACCTATATGCCGGTTATCTTTACCGTCTTCTTCCTGTGGTTCCCGTCAGGTCTGGTGCTGTACTACATCGTCAGCAACCTGGTAACCATTCTCCAGCAGCAGCTGATTTATCGCGGCCTGGAAAAACGCGGTCTGCACAGCCGCGACAAGAAGAAGGCGTAACGCGCTTACGCTCGTCTGACAATCTGGTTTACCCTGAGGCGGTCAATAAGACCGCCTTATTTTTTAGCGAGAGAAAATTCCATGAGCCACAGCGATACTATCGTCGCCCAGGCGACGCCTCCCGGACGCGGCGGCGTCGGTATTTTGCGTATCTCCGGCGCGCGCGCCGCCGAGGTGGCGCAGCAGGTGCTCGGCAAGCTGCCGAAGGCGCGCTACGCTGATTATCTGCCGTTTAAAGATGCCGACGGCAGCGTGCTGGACCAGGGCATTGCGCTGTGGTTTCCCGGCCCGAACTCCTTTACCGGCGAAGATGTGCTGGAGCTACAGGGCCACGGCGGCCCGGTGATCCTCGATCTGCTGCTGAAGCGCATCGTGGCGCTGCCTGGCGTACGCATCGCCCAGCCGGGCGAGTTTTCCGAGCGCGCCTTTCTCAATGACAAGCTCGACCTGGCGCAGGCTGAGGCGATCGCCGATCTGATTGACGCCAGCTCCGAACAGGCGGCGCGTTCTGCGGTCAACTCGCTGCAGGGCGCCTTTTCGACCCGCATCAACCAGCTGGTCGAGGCGCTGACCCACCTGCGCATCTACGTCGAAGCGGCTATCGACTTCCCCGATGAAGAGATCGACTTTCTCTCCGACGGTAAAATCGAAGCGCAGCTGGATGAGGTAATCGTCGATCTCGACGCCGTACGCGCCGAAGCGCGTCAGGGCAGCCTGCTGCGCGAAGGCATGAAAGTGGTGATCGCGGGGCGGCCAAATGCGGGTAAATCAAGCCTGCTGAATGCGCTGGCGGGACGCGAAGCGGCGATCGTTACCGATATCGCCGGCACCACGCGCGACGTGCTGCGCGAACATATTCATATCGACGGCATGCCGCTGCATATCATCGACACCGCCGGGCTGCGCGAAGCCAGCGACGAGGTCGAGCGTATCGGCATCGAGCGCGCCTGGCAGGAGATCGAGCAGGCGGATCGCGTACTGTTCATGGTAGACGGCACCACCACCGACGCCACGGAGGCGGCGCAGATCTGGCCCGACTTCGTTTCGCGCCTGCCTGCCGCGTTGCCGATTACCGTTGTACGCAACAAGGCGGATGTCACTGGCGAAACGCTGGGCCTGACAGAAGTAAATCATCACTCACTTATTCGTCTTTCGGCGCGCACCGGCGCGGGCGTCGATGCGCTGCGCGACCATCTGAAACAGTCAATGGGCTTTTCCGGCAATATGGAAGGCGGCTTCCTCGCGCGTCGGCGTCATCTTCAGGCGCTGGAGTTAGCAGCGACTCACTTACAGCAGGGCAAGGCGCAGCTGCTAGGCGCATGGGCGGGCGAACTGCTGGCGGAAGAGCTGCGGCTGGCGCAGCAGGCGCTGAGCGAGATCACCGGCGAGTTTACCTCCGACGATTTGCTGGGACGGATATTTTCCAGCTTCTGTATTGGGAAGTGATCGCAGTCTGCGCTTGCGCCCTGCTCTTCAGTCAAACCCGGCCTTTTGTTATTTGGCGACGAAGCGCCGTTGGGGTATAAACGTTAAACACCGGTCTTCCCGGATACGCCTTCACTATGGCATGTCTCAGGCGGCTGCTTCCGCCTGATCAAGGAGAGTAGAATGCATACACCGCTCGACAACACCGCGCTCGACCAACTGTTTAACGAAGCCCGCACCCATAGCTACTGGCAGGATAAACCCCTTGAGGCTGGCATTCTGGAGCAGCTCTACGCGCTGACCGCCCTTGGCCCGACTTCGGCCAACTGCTCGCCAGGCCGCTTTGTGTTTGTGACCTCGCAGGAAGGCAAAGCGAAGCTGAAGCCGGCGCTCTCGTCTGGCAATGTGGAAAAGACCATGACCGCGCCGGTGACGGTTATCGTCGCCCACGATATGGCGTTTTACGATCGACTGCCGCAGCTGTTTCCGCACGCCGATGCGCGCAGCTGGTTTACCGGCAGCCCTGAGCTGGTAAAAGAGACCGCCTTTCGCAACAGCAGCCTGCAGGCAGGCTATCTCATCCTGGCGGCGCGCTCGCTCGGGCTGGATGCCGGTCCGATGTCTGGTTTCGATCCGTCGAAAGTTAACGAGGCATTCTTCGCCGACAGCAGCTGGCAGGTGAACATGTTGATTAACCTCGGCTATGGCGATAGCGAGAAGCTGCATCCGCGCCTGCCGCGCCTGCGTTTTGAACAGGCGTGCAAACTGGCCTGACGATATTCCGCCGCTGCGCAGGCGCGTAGCGGCCTCTCTTTTCCCGCCGCTTTTTATCAGCCGATTCTGAATATGCGTCATTCTGTTGCATGCCAGATGCAATGTGCTCAGAAAATTCTTACAATGCGCTCCTGATGATTAAGTGACCATTTTCACGGAGCGACAGATGGCGGGTCATTTTGTACGTTGGATGGGCGATCGCGGCATTGTCGCCGACGCCATGCGCATGCCGCAGGATGTCATCGATCAGGCGCGACAGCTGCCTGACAGATACCGCGGTCGCTTTTTGCTTGCTCGTCTGATGCTGGCGCAGCTAATGCTGCGCGTCTACGGTATCAGCACCCTTCCTGCTCTTGTTACCCACAGCAACGGCCGTCCCGCCTTTGCCGATCGCGATTTGCCCGATTTCAGCATCGCCTATGCCGGCAATATGGTCGGCGTGCTGCTGGCTGAAGAGGGCGGACGCGCCGGGCTGGATATGGAGATCGTCCGCGCCCACAGCCGCCAGACGCAGGAGCAGCTGATGCAGTCGCTTACGTCAGGCGAGCGCGCCTGGATCAATGCGCAGCAGGATTTTATGGAAGCGGTGACGCAAATCTGGACCCTGCGCCAGAGCATTCTTAAGCTGACCGGCGAAGGCAACGATAATATGGCCTCGCTGCGGCTGCAGCCCGCGGCAGGCCGTCTGCGTTCAACGAGTTATCCCGATATTCAGGCTGTGTGCGACGCCGAGCCGACGCTGGTGTGGTCATGCGCGCTGTCGTCCGCGACCCAGCGTTTGCACCTGTGGGAAATTGACGCCTCGCGCGAGTGGCATGCGCTGCGCGACGTAGAGATGAGCAAGCCTAATATCGGACCGCACACGCTGCGTCTGACCAGCTCACCGCGAGAGCGCAGTCTCCATTCTGAGGCATAAAAAAAGCCGCTTAAGCGGCTTTTTTTATGGCATAACCGTGCCAACGCGGGTGAGGTGAACCGATCGCAAAGACGCAAAAAACGGCATCCCTGCCAGCTCGGCCCGCGCCATCCATGGCGCGTGACGCTTTGCTCTTCGGTTCACCTCACCCGCTTGCAGACGACTCTGCGGTTTGCGACAGAGCCCGAGCTTTTTCCTTAATGCGCGTCGATAAAGGCGATTTTCAACACAAACAGCAGCGCCACCACTACGACACAGGGGCTAATTTCGCGCCAGCGGCCGGTGCCAAGCTTCATCACGCAGTAGGCGATAAAGCCCAGTGCGATACCCTCGGTAATGGAGAAGCTGAACGGCATCATCGCCGCGGTCACGAAAGCCGGCACCGCTTCGGTGAGATCGTCCCAGCGCACGCGAGACAGGCTGGCGGTCATTAGCACGCCGACGTAGATCAGCGCGCCTGCGGCCGCATAGCCCGGCACCATCGCCGCCAGCGGCGACAGGAACATCACCAGCAGAAAAAGCACGCCGGTCACCACCGCCATCAGGCCGGTGCGGCCGCCGATCGCCACGCCGGACGAACTCTCGATGTAAGCGGTCACTGACGAGGTACCCGCCAGCGCGCCGGTGACGGAGCTGAAGCTATCGACAAACAGCGCCTGCTTCATACGCGGAAACGTGCCGGTCTCATCGGTCAGACCCGCTTTATCGGTTACGCCGATCAGGGTGCCGGAAGAGTCGAACAGGTTAACCAGCATAAAGGAGAAGATAACGCCCGCCATGCCGATATTGAATGCGCCTTTGATATCCACCTGCCCGACCACGCTACCGATCGCAGGCGGCGCGGAGAAAAGGCCGACAAACTTCACATCGCCCAGCGCCCAGCCGATAGCCGTGGTGATCACCATCGAGATCAGCACCGCCGCATGGATATTGCGCGACGCCAGAATGGCGATGATAAAGAAGCCGAGCGCGCCGAGCAGTACGCTGTGCGAGGTGAGATTGCCGACAGCAGCGATGGTATCGGGATTCGCAACGATAATGCCGGCGTTCTTCAGCCCCATCATGGCGATAAACAAACCGATACCGGCGGTGATGCCGACGCGCAGGCTCAGCGGGATATTGGCAATCATCCAGTAACGCACGCGCAGCAGCGTCAGGATCAACAGCCCCAGCGCGCCCCAGAAAATCGCGCCCATGCCTACCTGCCACGAATAGCCCATTGCGCCCACGACCACGAAGGCGAAAAAGGCGTTGAGCCCCATCGCTGGCGCCAGCGCCACCGGCAGATTGGCGAACAGGCCCATCAAAATACTGCCGAATGCAGCGATAAGGCAGGTGGTAACGAATACCGCCTGGGTATCCATGCCTGCCACGCCAAGAATCTGCGGATTAACAAAGACGATGTAGACCATCGTCAGGAAAGTGGTGATACCGGCAATAACTTCGGTGCGCACCGTGGTGCCATGTTCCTGTAGCTTAAAAACGCGCTGCAAAAGGCCTTGTTTACTCATGCCAACGATCCTGATGAAAAGAAGTCGGCGCGTATCCTGACCGCTTTGCAGCGGCAATACAATGATTTTTCGCAACCGTTTCCGGGATCGCAATCTGCGTCGATTAGGTTAAAGTGTGTGCTCTCTCGAAAACAGAAGGAGTGCGACAGATGGCAGTAGAGTGCGTGTTTTTTGACTGCGACGGCACCCTGGTGGACAGCGAATTGCTCTGTACCCAGGCGTACGTCAACACCTTTGCCCGCTACGGAATTGACTGCTCGTTGCAGGAGATGTTCGAAAAGTACAAAGGCGTTCAGCTCTACGACATTATTCGCGACGTCGGAGAAACGCATCACACCACGCTGCCGCAGGCGACGTTTGAAACCGACTATCGCGCCGAGGTGGCGCGCCTGTTCGACGCGTCGCTGACGGAAATTCCCGGCGCGAAAGCGCTGGTGGAGAAACTCACCGTGCCGATGTGCGTCGTCTCCAACGGCACGGTAAAGAAGATGCAGCACTCGCTGGGGCTGACCGGCATGCTGCCCTGGTTTCGCGATCGCCTCTACAGCGGCTACGACATTTCGCGCTGGAAGCCCGATCCTGCGCTGATGCATTACGCCGCCGAACAGATGCAGGTGCCTGTCGAGCGCTGCATTCTGGTGGACGATTCCGAAGCGGGCGCCCGCGCGGGCGTCGCGGCGGGCATCCCGGTGTTTTACTACTGCGCGGACGCGCACAATCCTGAAATCGATCACCCACTGGTGACGCGCTTTACCGATATGGCCGCGCTGCCCGCGCTGTGGCGCGCGCGCGGCTGGCAGCTGGTCACCGACTGACCCTTTACGCTTTAGCCAATCGCGCCCAGCGAATCGTCGTTGCCCTGCTTTTTCGGCAGCAAAAAGAGCGTGGCGACGATATCCAGCAGGTAGATCAGCGCCAGCAGCGTGATCGCCGCGGTAAATGAAATTTTCGTCGCCAGCAGGCCGATCACCAGCGGGCCGAAGCCGCCGACGCCGCGCCCGAGGTTGAACAAGACGTTCTGCGCCGTGGCGCGCGCCTGCGGCGGGAAGGTGTCGGAGATCAGCGCGCCGTAGCCGCCAATCATGCCATTGACGAACATGCCCATCAGCGCGCCGGTAAACAGCATCACGGTGGGATCGCGCAGCTGCGCGTAGATCACCACCATCGCCACGGCGCCGAACTGATAAAGCAGGAAAATTTTCCAGCGCGCAAAGCGGTCCGCCAGCACGCCGAACAGCCAGATGCCGAAGGTCATGCCGACCACGGTGACCGCGGTCCATAATCCCGATTTGGTCAGGCTGAAGCCGAAGTTAGCGGAGAGATAGCTCGGCATCCAGATCATCAGCCCGTAATAGCCGAAGTTCTGCACCGACGTCAGGATAAAGATGCCGAGGCTCGCTTTCGCCGTGGCGCGATCCTGCACCAGCATTTTCAGGCGCGCAGCGAACGACAGCGACGGCGTCAGCGTCGCCTGTCGGGTAAAGGCCTCAGGCTCGCCCATGCTGCGCCGCAGCACAAAAGAGAACAGCGCAGGCAGCAGACCCACCAGAAACATGCCGCGCCAGCCGATAACGCCCAGCAGCGGCGGCGTGATAAAGGCCGCCAGCAGCACGCCAAGCTGCCAGCCAATGCCGACCCACGCCGAGGCGCGGTTGCGCTTTTCCGCCGGCCAGGCTTCAGCGATCAGCGCCATGCCGATGCCGAACTCGCCACCCAGCCCCATGCCCGCCAGCGTGCGGTACGCCAGCAGATCCCAGTAGCCCTGCGCCACCGCGCACAGTCCGGTGAAAATCGAGAACATCAGAATGGTGACAGTGAGGATGCGAATGCGGCCAAAACGATCGCTGAGATGGCCGAAGAGAATACCGCCCACCACCGCGCCAACCAGCGTCCAGGTAACCAGCGAGCCCGCCTGCGACGGATCCAGCGCCAGCGACAGGCTAATCGCCGGCAGCATAAACCCCAGGATCAGCAGATCGAATCCATCCATCGCGTAACCGCTGACCGCGGCCAGCATCGCCTTTGCAGGCGTCACGCTCTGCTTACTGCGGGAAAGAGACATGAATCAGCACCTTGATAGAGAAAAAAGTGCGCCAAGTATATAAAGGAAACGGTTGCGTGGAACAGCAAAAGCGGCTCGCCGTGCGCCAGCCAGCGCACGGCAGAGGAGCATCAGGAGGGTTTGTTGGAGCCGTCGTCGCCGGAGAGCAGCTCATCCAGCTTATCGCCGCCGACGTGGCGGAAATCCTGACCTTTTACGAAGTAGAAAATGATTTCGCAGATGTTCTGACAGCGGTCGCCGATACGCTCAATGGCGCGGGCGCAGAACAGCGCGGTCAGCACGCTCGGAATAGTACGCGGATCTTCCATCATGTAGGTCATCAGCTGACGCACGATGCCCTCGTACTCTTTGTCGACCTTCTTGTCTTCGCGGTAGATCTGAATCGCTTCGGTAAGATCCATGCGCGCGAAGGCGTCCAGCACGTCGTGCAGCATCTCCACGGTGTGATGCCCCAGCGACTCCAGGCTGACCAGCAGCGGCATATGCTGCTGGCCAAATTTTTCCAGCGCGGTGCGGCTGATTTTTTCCGCCACGTCGCCGATGCGCTCCAGCTCGGAGATGGTTTTGATGATCGCCATCACCAGGCGCAGGTCGCTGGCGGTGGGCTGGCGTTTGGCGATGATGCGCACGCAGGCCTCATCAATCTCCACTTCCATCATGTTGACCTTCTGGTCGCCGTCGATCACGCGCTGCGCCAGCTCGCCGTCAAGATTGTGCATCGCGGTGATGGCGTCGGTGAGCTGCTGCTCTACCATGCCGCCCATAATCATCACCTGGGTGCGAATGTGCTCCAGCTCCGCATTGAACTGACCGGAGATATGCTTGTTCAGATTGAGGTTATCCATGTTTATCTCCTGAAATCAGCCGTAGCGGCCGGTAATGTAATCTTCGGTCTGTTTCTGCGCCGGCTTGGTGAACAGCCTGTCAGTATCGCTGAACTCAATTAGCTCGCCCAGATACATAAAGGCGGTATGGTCGGAACAGCGCGCCGCCTGCTGCATATTATGCGTCACGATGACCACGGTATAGTCCTGCTTCAGTTCGGTGATCAGCTCTTCGATACGGCCGGTGGAGATGGGGTCCAGCGCCGAACAGGGCTCGTCCAGCAGCAGCACTTCCGGGCGAATCGCGATACCGCGCGCGATGCACAGACGCTGCTGCTGGCCGCCCGAAAGACTGTATCCGCTCTGATGCAGCTTGTCTTTGGTTTCATTCCACAGCGCCGCTTTGCTCAGCGCCCACTGCACGCGCTCGTCCATATCGGCACGCGACAGCTTTTCGAACAGACGCACGCCAAAGGCGATATTGTCGTAGATCGACATCGGGAACGGCGTCGGTTTCTGGAACACCATGCCGACGCGCGCGCGCAGCAGAGCAATATCCTGGCTGGAGGCCAGGATATTGTCGCCATCCAGCAAGATGTCGCCTTCGGCGCGCTGCTCCGGATAGAGCGAGTACATTTTGTTGAAGGTGCGCAGCAGGGTTGATTTGCCGCAGCCTGACGGACCGATAAACGCGGTGACCTGGTTTTTCGCGATATCCAGGTTGATGTTCTTCAGCGCGTGAAATTTGCCGTAGTAGAAGTTCAGGTTACGCACCTGAATTTTACCGCTGTTGGAAGTCGCGATACTCATTGCTCGTCTCTCTTAAACGGCGCCGCGCCAGGCAGCGCCGAAGGTTAACCGTGTTTGCTCTTGGTGAAAATTACGCGCGCCAGAATATTCAGCAGCAGCACGCAGAGCGTGATAATCAGCACGCCCGCCCAGGCCAGGCTCTGCCACTCGGCAAAGGGGCTCATCGCGAACTTAAAGATGGTGACCGGCAGATTCGCCAGCGGCTGCATCATGTCGGTGGACCAGAACTGGTTCGACAGGGCGGTAAACAGCAGCGGCGCCGTTTCCCCCGCGATACGGGCGATCGCCAGCAGCACGCCGGTCAGGATGCCCGATACCGACGCCTTCAGCGTAATTGCGGAGATCATCTTCCACTTGGGCGTGCCGAGCGCGTAGGCCGCTTCGCGCATGCTGTCTGGTACCAGCCGCAGCATATTTTCAGTGGTGCGGATAACGATGGGGATCTGCAGCAGCGCCAGCGCGATCACGCCCGCCCAGCCGGAGAAGTGATGCATCTGCGCCACCACGATGGTGTATACGAACAGGCCCACCACAATCGACGGCGCCGAGAGCAGAATATCGTTGATAAAGCGGATGACTTCCGCCAGTGCCGACTTGCGGCCATATTCCGCCAGATACACGCCCGCCAGGATGCCCAGCGGCGTGCCGATCACCGTCGACCACAAAATCAGCAGACCGCTGCCCGCCAGGGCGTTGGCCAGACCGCCGCCAGCGGTATTCGGCGGCGGCGTCGATTCGGTGAACAGCGACCAGCTCAGCCCGTCGACGCCGCGCGTGACGGTGGTGAAGAGGATCCATATCAGCCAGAACAGGCCAAAGGCCATGGTCAGCAGCGACAGCGTCAGGGCGATCTTATTCTTGGTGCTGCGCCAGGCCTGCATTTTGCGACGCGACGCGTCCAGTTCGGCGCGAGCCTGCAGTTCAATCGTCGTCATGAGCGCGCTCCTTCACTTTTCGCCAGGCGCAGGATCATCAGCTTGGAAATGGCCAGCACGATAAAGGTGATAACAAACAGGATCAGCCCCAGCTCCATCAGCGCGGCGACATGCACGCCCGACTCAGCTTCGGCGAACTCATTTGCCAGCGCAGAGGTGATGCTGTTGCCCGGCATAAACAGCGAGGCGCTGTCGAGCTGGTAGGTGTTGCCGATGATAAAAGTCACCGCCATGGTTTCGCCCAGCGCGCGCCCAAGGCCGAGCATCACGCCGCCAATCACGCCGTTTTTGGTGAACGGCAGCACGATGCGCCAGATCACTTCCCAGGTGGTGCAGCCGATGCCGTAGGCAGACTCTTTCATCATTACCGGCGTCTGCTCGAACACGTCGCGCATCACCGAGGCGATGTAAGGAATGATCATGATCGCCAGAATGACGCCCGCCGCCAGGATGCCGATGCCGAAGGCCGGGCCAGAAAAGAGCGCGCCAACAAAGGGGATGTTCGACATGATTTCGCCGACCGGCGTCTGGAAATATTCGGCAAACAGCGGCGCGAAGATAAACAGGCCCCACATGCCGTAAACGATGCTGGGGATTGCCGCCAGCAGCTCAATGGCGGTGCCGAGCGGACGGCGCAGCCAGCCCGGCGAGAGCTCTGTCAGAAACAGCGCGATGCCGAAGCTCACCGGCACGGCGATAATCAGCGCAATCAGCGAGGTCACGAGGGTGCCGTAGATAGGCACCAGCGCGCCAAATTCTTCGTTCGGCGCATCCCAGGTTTTGTTCCACAGAAAGGAAAAGCCAAATTTCTGAATGCTTGGCCAGGAGGAGAAAATCAGGGAGACGATAATGCCGCCCAACAGCAACAGGACAATCAGCGCAGCCAGTTTAACCAGCGCGCCGAAAATCATGTCACCTTGCTTACCGGGGGCTTTGAATGCCGGCTTCGTTGCAGCCATAGAAGTCTCATTCTTCAGAGGTTGTCAGGGCGGCGCAGGGCCGCCCTTCTCGATCTGGCCGGACGCGCGTCCGACCGGAGTTGTTCGCTTACTGGTAAAGCGCTTTGCCAGAACTGTCTTTGATATTGGCTTTCCAGGCGTCGCGGATCTGCTGGGTTACGCTGTCCGGCAGGGTGGCGTAATCCAGGCTGGTTGCGGTTTTGTCGCCGTTTTTGTACGCCCAGTCGAAGAACTTCAGCACTTCACTGCCCTTCTCGGCGTTAGCCTGATCTTTGTAGATCAGAATGAAGGTGGTTGAGGTGATCGGCCAGGCGTCGTTGCCTTTCTGGAAGGTCAGGTCCTGAGCAAAGGATTTGCTCCAGTCTGCGCCTTTCGCCGCGTTAGAGAAGCTGGTTTCGCTGGGTGCGACCGGCTTGCCGTCCGCATCGACCAGTTTGGTGTAGGTCAGGTTGTTCTGCTTGGCATAGGCGTATTCGACATAGCCGATTGAACCCGGCAGACGCTGTACGAACGCCGCGACGCCGTCGTTGCCTTTGCCACCCAGGCCAGCCGGCCAGTTAACGGTATTGCCTTTACCGATTTTGCTGTTCCACTCTTCGTTGACCTTCGCCAGGTAGCTGGTGAAGACGAATGAGGTGCCAGAACCATCTGCGCGGCGCACCACGTTGATGTTGGTATCGGGCAGTTTCACGCCAGGGTTCAGCCTGGTGATGGCCGCGTCGTTCCACTTTTTAATTTTGCCCAGATAGATGTCGCCAACGGTTTTGCCGTCGAGGGTCAGTTCGCCTGACTTCACACCCGGGATATTGACGGCCAGTACGACGCCGCCAATGACGGTCGGGAACTGAAACAGGCCGTTTTTCTGCAGGTCTTCATCTTTCATCGGCGCATCTGACGCGCCAAAATCCACGGTTTTTGCGATGATCTGCTTCACGCCGCCGGATGAACCAATGCCCTGGTAGTTGATTTTGCTACCGGTGGCTTGCTGATATTCTGCTGCCCACTTGGCATAAACCGGCGCCGGGAAAGTCCCGCCCGCGCCCGTCAGATCGGTGGCTGCAAAGGCAGAAACCGCGCTTAGGGCGAGAGTGGCGGTAAGGATTCGGGCTACGGTGCTACGCATCAGTGTCATGTTCCCTCCAGGGGAGTTAATCTCAGGCTTGAGGCCGTTGTAATTGGAGTCAGTGATTGCTGCAGGAGGGAAAATAGGACAGTTTGATGACAGTGAAATGTAGGAAATATGACAGATTTATGACAGAACGCAGGGGGAAAAGGGAGTGAAAAAGCATGACGGGCAGTTTAACACGCGTTCTCTGCCGTGCCCGTCATTTGTGCGGAAAACTGACCGCTATTCTGCTGCCATCGCCATACGAATCACCCCTGCGGATTCGCTTTGCGGTAATGCCAGCACGTTGCGCCATAAATCCTTATACAGGTTGCAGGCGATCTTTTCTTTGCCTGTCCCTTTTCGCGGATCGCCTAGTATTTCCAGATCCTGGCCATATTTCGGCACCATCATTTGTATGACTTTTCGCGCACTCTGCTGCGCCTGTTGTTGCTCTTCGCGGGTTACGCTGTGTCGGTTGGGGCCCCAGGCAGCACGCATCATCGCGACATCAGCACTCATCCGCTGTCTGGTTATACTTTCAGGAATGATTTTCGTGGGGTTAATCCCGCCCTTAACGTCAGGAAAAAGGAACCGGTAGCAGGCATCATCACTGACCCGCTGGACGGCCTCAATCTGAGCAACATTAACCTGCATAACCGCCACAACCCGATCATCCGGTGCCAGTGCCAGACGACTTTTCTGGATGGCCAGGATTTGCGGCTGAATATAGTCGATAACCTGCTGCTCGCTTTTACCTGCTTTGATCATGGCCGCAGACTGGGCACGCATTTGCTCGAACTTCTCGGGCTCCTGCTCTTTCAATACTTGCCAGGTTGGCATGGTTGCTATAGCAGCATCCAGCTGCTGTTCCACATTCTGGTTAGCCTGATTTTTAAGGTAATGCGCATCCAGTACGTTCCAGACCACAATTGCCGTTAGGGTCAGCACGACAGCACCGACTCGCCCAACCCAGCCCTTTTTGCGTATCAGCGCAACTACCGCTGCAATAACGGCGCCCGCATAGCCAGCCAGAAGTACATGCGTCCAGTTCATAGTGCTTATCCTTGTGTTTTTAGTACTGCCAGAGAATCGTGATGGTTTTGAGGTGCTAAAACGAGCACACAGGTTTGCCCTGAGTTCGCGGGCTTTCGGCATATAAAAAATCCCGGCCAGATGACCGGGAGGGCATTATTTTAAACAAAATCAGAAGCGGTAACCAACCCCAATGTTAAAGCCGTTTATTGCCACGTTCTCATTATATTTTACGCGTGTGTTTTCGTATCTAGCGGATACGAACAGAGAGGCTGTCGGGTTGATAATTATCCCTGTGCCACAGGCAAAACACCTTTTGTTATCGCCAAAGCTTTCAGCATATCGTGACGTGTAGATAACCCGCTCTTTTACTCTTGTATTAGCAGCCCCGCAGGCACATACAGGCTGGCATAATCATTAATATAATACGAAGGCCCCGCCAGGAAAGAGTAATATCTAAACGTTCTAGCCGCTCGTTTCGCCAGAGTATTGAACGCGAAAAGAATAATCATCACTATCTTACTTCCTGCACATCTGTGCAGGGGTTGGCTTCCTGCTCTTAAGCACGGTATAACCGATGCTCCAGGCAACACCATCTATGTTTATAACAAAATTCCTTGCTGTGAAAACGGATTATGCAGAGGAATATCTCAGCGCCCAAAACGCAGATTCTGCTTTACTTCTTCTAATGGTGAGGCATTTACCTTGATGATAATTTGTTGTTCCTTTTGCATCAGCCGATCCGGTCATGCTGGCTTTGGCGCGCGTCAACATAGATATAAACCATGATCAAAAATAACCTTTTCAAACATAATTCCAGCAGTATAAAACTCATTAACGCCACAAAAAATCACAGCAAAAATAAAATGATCGATAGTCGACTAGCGAGTAGAACGTCGCCATTCAGGGATAATTTTTATCACTACACCATATTTGCATGCATAATTAGTAAATAATAAAAAACCCGGCTAACTCGCCGGGCCTGGTATTCATTTAATATAACGACACGCTTTACTCTACCGTCACTGACTTCGCCAGGTTACGCGGCTGATCCACGTCGGTGCCTTTAATCAGCGCGACGTGATAAGAGAGCAGCTGCAGCGGCACGGTGTAGAAAATGGGCGCGATCACCTCCTCCACGTGCGGCAGGGAGATAATCTTCATGCCGTCGCTGTCGCTGAAGCCGGCGTCCTGATCGGCAAACACGTACAGCAAGCCGCCGCGCGCGCGCACCTCTTCAATATTGGACTTCAGCTTTTCCAGCAGTTCGTTGTTCGGCGCCACCACGATCACCGGCATATCGGCATCGATCAGCGCCAGCGGACCGTGCTTCAGCTCGCCAGCGGCATAGGCTTCCGCGTGAATATAGGAGATCTCTTTCAGCTTGAGCGCCCCTTCCATCGCGATCGGATACTGATCGCCGCGGCCGAGGAACAGCGCATGATGCTTGTCAGAGAAATCTTCCGCCAGCAGTTCAATACGCTTGTCCTGCGCCAGCATCTGCTCGATGCGGCTCGGCAGCGCCTGCAGGCCGTGCACGATTTCATGCTCGGTGTCTGCCGACATACCGCGCAGGCGGCCTACTTTCGCCACCAGCATCAGCAGCACGGTCAGCTGCGTGGTAAAAGCCTTGGTCGAGGCAACGCCGATTTCGGTGCCCGCTTTGGTCATCAGCGCCAGATCTGACTCGCGCACCAGCGAGGAGCCCGCGACGTTGCAGATCGCCAGCGAACCGAGGTAGCCCAGCTCTTTGGTCAGGCGCAGCGCCGCCAGCGTATCGGCGGTTTCGCCAGACTGCGACAGGGTGATCAGCAGGCTGTTTTTGCGCACGGCAGATTTGCGGTAGCGGAATTCAGAGGCGATCTCGACGTCGCAGGGAATGTTTGCCAGCGACTCGAACCAGTAGCGCGCCACCATACCGGAGTTGTACGAGGTACCGCAGGCGATGATTTGAATATGCTCAACCTGGCTCAGCAGCGCTTCGGCGTGCGGCCCCAGCTCGCTGAGATCGACTTCGCCATGGCTGAAACGACCGGTTAAGGTGTTTTTAATCGCCATCGGCTGTTCGTAAATCTCTTTCTGCATATAGTGGCGATACAGACCTTTATCACCCGCGTCATACTGCACGCTCGATTCAATCTCAGCGCGCTGCACCGCGTTGCCCGCACGATCGACGATAGTGACGTCGCGACGGCTAATCTCAGCGATGTCGCCCTCTTCCAGATAGATGAAGCGGCGCGTCACCGGCAGCAGCGCCAGCTGATCGGAAGCGATGAAGTTCTCGCCGACGCCGCGACCAATCACCAGCGGACTGCCCGAACGTGCGGCCACCAGCAGCGACGGATCGCGGCTGTCCATGATCACCATGCCATAGGCGCCGCGCAGCTGAGGAATGACGCGCAGCACCACCTCGCGCAGCGTGCCGCCCTGTTTCTGCTCCCAGTGCACCAGATGCGCCACCACTTCGGTGTCGGTTTCAGATACGAAGCGATAACCGCGAGCGATCAGCGCTTCACGCAGCGGCTCATGGTTTTCGATAATGCCGTTATGCACCACGACGATCTGCCCGGAGACATGCGGATGCGCGTTGGCCTCCGACGGTTCGCCGTGCGTTGCCCAGCGCGTATGCGCAATGCCGGTGCCGCCGATCAGCGGCTGCTGCTCAGCAGCCTCCGCCAGCATCTGCACTTTGCCGACGCGACGCAGTCGCGTCACATGGCCCTGACGATCAACCACGGCCAGACCGGCCGAATCATAACCGCGATACTCGAGGCGACGCAGGCCTTCCAGCAGAATCTCTGCGATATCGCGCTGCGCTACTGCACCTACAATTCCACACATAAATGTTATTCCTGACCTGATGGCTTTCGACCATCTTTCGTTGTCATACGACCTGATAACCGGCTTTGCCGGGCTCCCCGAGCCTTGTAGAGAGTGGGGATTATTATTGTGTTACTGCGGCGGCCAGCACCCGGCTGGCCGCTAAAAATTACTTTTTCTTCGCCGGACGCTGCCAGTCCGCTTTGCTGTTCTGCTCTTTGCGGTTGTAAACCAGCGCCGCTTCGGTAACGTCTTTCATTACCGTGGTGCCCGCCGCGATAGTCGCGCCCGCCGCCACGCTGACCGGCGCCACCAGCTGCGTATCGGAGCCGACAAAGACGTTATCGCCGATAAGGGTTTTAGACTTGTTCGCGCCATCGTAATTGCAGGTGATGGTGCCTGCGCCGATGTTGACGTTGGCGCCAATCTCCGCGTCGCCGAGATAGCTCAGATGTCCCGCCTTCGAACCTTTACCCAGCGTCGCCTTCTTCATTTCGACGAAGTTCCCGACGTGGGCGGCCTGCGCCAGTTCACTGCCTGGACGCAGACGGGCGAAAGGCCCAACGGTGCAGTCGGCGGCGAGGCGTGCATCCTCGATCACTGACCAGGGGCTGATTTCGCAGTCATCGCCAATGACACTGTTTTTAATGATGCAGCCCGCGCCGATTTTCACGCGGTCACCAAGGCTGACCTCACCTTCGATAATGACATTAATGTCAATCTCGACGTCACGACCGTGGCGCAAAACGCCACGCAGATCAAAACGCACCGGATCGCGCAGCATCACGCCCGCCAGCAGCAGTTTTTCCGCCTGTTCGCTCTGATAAACCCGCTCCAGCGTCGCCAGCTGCAGGCGGTTGTTAACGCCGTCGGTCTCGCTGACGCGCCCCGGGTGCACCGCGTTAATCTGTCGCCCTTCCTGATGCGCCAGCGCAATGATGTCGGTGATGTAGTATTCGCCCTGCGCGTTGTTATTGGAGAGCTGCGCCAGCCAGCGCTTCAGATCGCCACCGTTGGCGATCAGGATGCCGGTATTGATTTCGGTGATCTTCAGCTGCTCGGGCGTGGCGTCTTTCTGCTCGACAATGCCGACGATAGCGCTGTTTTCGCGCACGATGCGCCCGTAGCCGCTGGGATTATCCAGCACCACCGTCAGCAGGCCGATGCCGCCTTCAGGTTTGGCGTCGCGCAGACGCTGCAGCGTCTCCTGAGAGATCAGCGGCACGTCGCCGTAGAGCATCAGAATATCTTCGTCGTCAGCGAATGCGGGAGCAGCCTGCTGCATGGCGTGGCCGGTACCGAGCTGTTCCGCCTGCAGCACCCAGTTGAGTGAGGGCTCGCTCAGCGTCGCCTTCAGCCGGTCACCGCCGTGGCCGTAGACCAGATGAATATGGCGCGCACCGAGGCCAGTGGCGGCGTCGATCACGTGCTGTACCATGGGTTTGCCTGCAAGGGTATGCAGAACTTTGGGCAGATCGGAATACATACGGGTTCCCTTGCCGGCAGCAAGGATCACCACGCTCATTGCGCTGTTAGACATAACCATCCTGACAGAGTTTTTGACATGCGAAAGTTAAACGGTTTACCCCTGAGATTACTACATTTTTCTCAGGTCGAAATTAGGCGCGCGCAGGTTGAAGTGCGGGCAAAAAAAATGCCAGCCCAAAGGGCTGGCATTTCGTGACGCATAAAGCCTGATTACATCGCTTTTTTGGTCAGCTCGATCACGCGCAGTTTAGCAATGGCTTTCGCCAGCTCCGCAGAAGCCTGAGCGTAGTCCACGTCGCCGTGGCTGCTGTTCATATGCTCTTCTGCTTTGCGTTTCGCTTCCAGCGCACGCGCCTCGTCCAGGTCGGTACCGCGAATTGCGGTATCGGCCAGAACGGTGGTGCTGCCCGGCTGCACTTCCAGCACGCCGCCAGAGAGGTAGATAAACTCCTCTTCGCCGTGCTGCTTCACGATACGGATCATTCCAGGCTTGATGGCAGTCAGCAGCGGCGCGTGACCA
Source organism: Enterobacter sp. BRE11 (assembly GCF_031844285.1). Taxonomy (NCBI): domain Bacteria; kingdom Pseudomonadati; phylum Pseudomonadota; class Gammaproteobacteria; order Enterobacterales; family Enterobacteriaceae; genus Enterobacter; species Enterobacter sp. BRE11. Next base: position 28,965 of record NZ_JAUZUX010000015.1, on the reverse strand, counting down.
GGGAAAATACCCAGCTCGCCTTCGCTACCTGACACCTGAATTTTCTGCACCAGGCCAGAGAACAGCTGTTTCTCTGCGCTGACGACGTCCAGGTGATAAGTCATAGCCATATCTGTCCTCCCGGGAAACCGTTATTACAGTTTCTTCGCTTTTTCCACGGCTTCTTCGATAGCGCCGACCATGTAGAAAGCCTGCTCCGGCAGATGGTCGAACTCGCCGTCCATAATGCCTTTAAAGCCACGGATAGTGTCTTTCAGCGTAACGTATTTACCTGGCGCACCGGTGAAGACTTCAGCAACGAAGAACGGCTGAGACAGGAAGCGCTGAATCTTACGCGCGCGTGCCACCAGCAGTTTGTCGTCTTCAGACAGCTCGTCCATACCGAGGATGGCGATGATGTCTTTCAGTTCCTGGTAACGCTGCAGCAGAGACTGCACGCCGCGCGCAACGTCGTAGTGCTCCTGGCCAACCACCAGCGGATCCAGCTGACGGCTGGTGGAATCCAGCGGGTCAACGGCCGGGTAGATACCCAGAGAGGCGATCTGACGGCTCAGCGTAACGGTTGAGTCCAGGTGGGCGAAGGTGGTCGCCGGAGACGGGTCAGTCAAGTCATCCGCAGGGACGTAAACGGCCTGTACGGAGGTGATTGAACCGGTCTTGGTGGAGGTAATACGCTCCTGCAGCACGCCCATCTCTTCAGCCAGGGTCGGCTGGTAGCCTACCGCTGACGGCATACGACCCAGCAGTGCGGAAACTTCCGTACCAGCCAGGGTGTAACGATAGATGTTGTCGATGAACAGCAGAACATCGCGGCCTTCGTCACGGAATTTTTCCGCCATGGTCAGACCGGTCAGAGCCACGCGCAGACGGTTACCCGGCGGCTCGTTCATCTGGCCATACACCAGCGCAACTTTGTCGATTACGTTGGAGTCGGTCATTTCGTGGTAGAAGTCGTTACCCTCACGAGTACGCTCACCCACGCCGGCAAATACCGAGTAACCTGAGTGCTCAGCCGCGATGTTACGGATCAGCTCCATCATGTTTACGGTTTTACCTACGCCCGCGCCGCCAAACAGGCCGACTTTACCGCCCTTGGCGAACGGACACATCAGGTCGATAACCTTGATGCCGGTTTCCAGCAGTTCCTGCGAGTTGGACTGGTCTTCATAAGAAGGCGCCGCGCGGTGAATAGAGGAGATCTCTACTGCACTGCCGTCTTCTTCTTTGATGTCGCCTTTCATGTCGATCGGCTCGCCCAGCACGTTCATGATACGGCCGAGGGTGGCTTTGCCCACCGGAACCTGGATCGGTTTTTTCAGGTCAGCAACTTCCAGACCGCGCTTCAGGCCGTCAGAAGAACCCATGGCGATGGTACGAACCACGCCGCCGCCCAGCTGCTGCTGAACTTCCAGCACCAGACGAGCATCACCATTCTTAACCTCAAGGGCGTTGTACACTTGCGGTACCGCGTCCTGAGGGAATTCGACGTCAACTACGGCGCCGATAATCTGGACAATCTTTCCAGCTGCCATCTTGAATCCTCTACCTAATTCTTACCTGGTTAAACCGCGGAGGCTCCCGAGACGATCTCGGTGAGTTCCTGGGTGATGCTGGCCTGACGAGCTTTGTTGTATACCAACTGCAGCTCTTTGATCAGATTTCCGCCGTTGTCGGTTGCGGCTTTCATCGCCACCATACGCGCGGCCTGTTCGCTGGCCAGGTTTTCCACCACACCCTGATAAACCTGCGATTCGACATAACGACGCAGCAGGGTATCCAGCAGCGCTTTCGGATCGGGCTCGTACAGGTAATCCCAGGTCTTCGCCTTCATCTCTTCTTCACCTTCCGCTGGCGGTAACGGCAGCAGTTGGGTAATGGTCGGAGTCTGAGACATGGTGTTATTGAACTTGTTGCTGACGACATACAGCTTGTCGATGCGACCTTCGTCGTAAGCCTGCAGCATCACTTTTACCGGGCCGATCAGATCGGACAGGGCAGGTTTATCGCCCATGCCGGTGACCTGAGCCACGATGTTGCCGCCTACGGAGCCGAAGAACGCCAGACCTTTGGAACCGATGATCGACAGATCGCTCTGCACGCCTTTATCGGACCAGGCCTTCATATCTGCCAGCAATTTTTTGAACAGGTTAATGTTCAAACCACCACAAAGCCCGCGGTCAGTCGAAACGACCAGGTAGCCGACGCGCTTAACGTCGCGCTCTTCCAGGTAAGGGTGCTTGTATTCCAGATTTCCTAACGCAAGGTGACCAATCACTTTGCGCATGGTATCTGCATACGGACGGCTGGCCGCCATGCGTTCCTGCGTTTTACGCATTTTGGAGGCGGCGACCATTTCCATCGCTTTGGTGATCTTCTGCGTGTTTTTCACGCTTCCAATCTTGTTACGTATCTCTTTTGCGCCGGCCATTAGCTTCTCCTCAAAGCCTTGCGGCCTGCCTTTTCAGACAGGCCGCCAGACATTACCAGGACTGGGTTGCTTTAAACGTGTCGAGCAGGCCTTTCAGCTTCGCTTCGATATCGTTGTTGTAGTTACCAGTTTGGTTGATTTCCTGCATCAGCTCGGCGTGGTCGCGGTCTGCGAACGCCAGCAGGGCAGCTTCGAAGCTAAGGATTTTCGCCAGTTCAACGTCGTTCAGGTAGCCGCGCTCGGCAGCAAACAGCACCAGACCCTGCTGCGCAACGGACATCGGCGCATACTGTTTCTGTTTCAGCAGCTCGGTCACTTTCTGACCGTGGCTCAGCTGTTTGCGGGTCGCGTCATCCAGATCGGAAGCGAACTGCGAGAACGCCGCCAGCTCACGATACTGTGCCAGCGCGGTACGGATGCCGCCGGACAGTTTCTTGATGATCTTGGTCTGAGCAGCACCACCAACACGCGATACGGAGATACCTGGGTTAACCGCCGGACGAATACCGGAGTTGAACAGGTTCGATTCCAGGAAGATCTGACCATCGGTAATCGAGATTACGTTGGTCGGAACGAACGCGGAAACGTCGCCCGCCTGGGTTTCGATGATCGGCAGCGCGGTCAGTGAACCGGTTTTACCTTTAACTTCGCCGTTGGTGAAACGCTCAACGTAGTCAGCGCTAACGCGTGACGCACGCTCCAGCAGACGAGAGTGGAGATAGAACACGTCGCCCGGGAACGCTTCACGGCCCGGCGGACGGCGCAGCAGCAGAGAAATCTGACGGTAAGCGACAGCCTGCTTGGACAGGTCATCGTATACGATCAGAGCATCTTCGCCGCGGTCGCGGAAGTATTCGCCCATGGCGCAGCCGGAGTAGGGCGCCAGGTACTGCAGTGCAGCGGATTCAGACGCGGACGCAACCACCACGATGGTGTTCGACAGTGCGCCGTGCTCTTCCAGCTTGCGCACCACGTTAGCGATGGTAGAAGCTTTCTGACCGATCGCGACGTACACGCATTTGATGCCGGAGTCGCGCTGGTTGATGATCGCGTCGATCGCCAGTGCGGTTTTACCGGTCTGACGGTCGCCGATGATCAGCTCACGCTGGCCACGACCGATTGGAATCATCGCATCGACAGATTTGTAACCGGTCTGAACCGGCTCGTCGACTGACTGACGGTCGATAACGCCCGGTGCGATCACTTCAACCGGCGAGAAGCCGTCGTTGTCGATCGCGCCTTTGCCGTCGATTGGCGCACCCAGGGTGTTCACCACGCGGCCCAGCAGGCCACGACCGACCGGCACTTCCAGAATACGACCGGTACACTTAACCTTCATGCCTTCGGCGAGGTCAGCGTACGGGCCCATGACCACGGCGCCGACTGAGTCGCGCTCAAGGTTCAGGGCGATAGCATAACGGTTGCCCGGCAGGGCGATCATCTCACCCTGCATGACATCGGCCAGGCCGTGTACGCGGATGATACCGTCGCTTACAGAAACGATTGTACCTTCGTTGTGAGCTTCGCTCACGACATTGAACTGAGCAATGCGCTGCTTGATCAGTTCGCTGATTTCGGTGGAATTCAGTTGCATATGCTCCAGTCCCCTTAAGACTGCAAGGCGTCTGCCAGACGCTCGAGACGGCCGCGCACGCTGCCATCAATCACCAGATCACCCGCACGGATGATCACGCCTGCCATGACAGACTTATCAATTTTGCAATTCAGCTTAACTTTGCGTGACAGACGTTTTTCCATCGCGGCGCTGATGTTAGTCAGCTGGCTGTCACTCAGCGTAACGGCAGAAATCACATCCACTTCCGCAGTCGCCTCATAGGCGTCACGCAGGTGAATGAACTGCCCGAGTACAGCTGGAAGCGCGGTCAAACGTCCGTTCTCTGCCATCACCTTAATCAGGTTCTGGCCGTGTTCATCTAATTGATCGCCGCAGACGGCAATGAAAGAAGCCGATAACGCTTCCGGCGCCAGCGCGCCAGAGAGAAGATCGGCCATTTGCTCATTGCGTGCTACGGTCGCGGCAAACGCCAGCATGTTTTGCCAGCGCTCGATGCTTTGATGCTCAACAGCAAAGTCAAAAGCTGCTTTGGCGTAGGGGCGAGCTACAGTAATCAGTTCAGACATCAGCCCCTCCCTCCTTACAGTTCAGCGACCAGTTTATCAACGATGTCGCTGTTAGCAGCTTCATCCACGGAACGTTCGATGATCTTCTCGGCGCCAGCCATTGCCAGCAACGCGACTTGCTTACGCAGCTCTTCGCGAGCACGTTTACGCTCGGCGTCAATTTCAGCCTGCGCCTGCGTCACGATGCGGTTACGTTCGTTCTCGGCTTCAGTTTTCGCTTCGTCCAGAATCTGAGTACGGCGTTTGTTCGCCTGCTCGATAATGACCTGAGCTTCTTCTTTAGCTTTTTTCAGCTGGTCGGTCACATTGGCCTGCGCGAGATCCAAATCTTTCTTCGCGCGTTCAGCAGAAGCAAGGCCTTCAGCAATTTCTTTCTGGCGCTTTTCGATGGCAGCCATAATCGGCGGCCATACGTACTTCATGCAGAACGCGACGAACAGGATAAACGCGATGGCCTGGCCGAGGATTGTTGCGTTAATGTTCACAGCACAATGCCTCTAATTAAGTTGTTAACTTTTCTGCCGATATCTTCACGATAAGCGGCAGAACCGTTCATCATCGCACCCGGTGCCATGATGAACCAGGAGCGACAGGCTTTAGGCGACAGCAAACATCACATAGAGACCCAGACCAACAGCGATCATCGGGATTGCATCCACCAGACCCATTACAACAAAGAACTGCGTACGCAGCAGAGGGATCAGATCCGGCTGGCGCGCGGCGCCTTCCAGGAATTTACCTCCGAGGATGCCGATACCGATCGCAGCACCGATTGCCGCCAGGCCCATCATCACAGCGGCAGCCATGTACAGCAGATCCATATTCAGGTTTTCCATGACAGTCTCCAGTTTGTTTCAGTTAAACGCTTAGTGTTGAGAAAAAAATCAATGTTCTTCAGATGCCATCGACAGATAGACAATCGTGAGGACCATGAAAATGAAAGCCTGCAACGAGATGATCAGGATGTGGAAAATGGCCCACGGCACATTCAGCACCCACTGCGACCACCACGGCAACAGACCGGCAATAAGGATAAAGATCAGCTCACCCGCATACATGTTGCCGAACAGACGCAGACCGAGTGAAACCGGTTTGGACAGCAGGCTAACACCTTCAAGGATCAGGTTGATGGGGATGAAGATCGGGTGATTAAAAGGCTGCAGCGTCAGCTCTTTCGCGAAGCCGCCTACACCTTTCATTTTGATGCTGTAGAACAGAATCAAAATAAATACGCCCAACGCCATAGACAGCGTGATGTTCACGTCTGCGGACGGCACGACGCGCAGCGCCGGCAGGCCCAGCCAGTGCTCGCCGATGTACGGCAGCAGGTCGATAGGCAGCAGATCCATGAAGTTCATCAGGAAGACCCAGACGAAAATCGTCAGAGCCAGCGGGGCGATAAGTTTGCTTTTACCGTGGTACATGTCGCGCACGTTGCTATCAACGAAGCCGACAACCAGTTCGATAGCAGCCTGCATTTTCCCTGGCACGCCGCTGGTAGCGCTCTTCGCCACTTTGCGGAACAACACCAGGAAAATGAATCCCAGCACCAGAGAGAAAAACATAGAATCGATATTTAATACCCAAAACGTCGCGGGAGCGTCGTGAGCATTCACTAACTCGAAGGTACGCAGGTCCAACTGAAGATGCGTCAGATGGTGACCGATGTACTCTTGAGGAGTTTGAGTTTCTCCTGCAGCCATGATGCCTTTTACCCTTTGTTGTTAATTACCGCCGGTGCCAACATCTGAACCACCAGCACCGATAACCAGGTTATCCCGAGCGGCCAGAAAACCACCCTGAAAACACCCAACGCCACAATGAGCAACGCGATAGTTGCGATGACCTTGCCGATTTCGCCGAGAGCGAAACTCCACGCAACCCGCCCGGAAGCCGGGGATTGCCCTTGCAGGCGCCAGGCTAAAAACATGAACAACACGTTCGGCAGCCAGGCTGCCGCTCCACCAGCCAGCGCAGAGACGCCCCAGGTGACATCTTTCAGGGCAAAGAGAGCGCCGATGATGAGCACAGTCACCAGCTGGATAACCAGCACGGTTCGGGCGAATTTTACACTGTAAAGAGACACTGACATGGCGCTGTTACTCCCCTGCCCCATAAGGGGTATGTCGCGTGTCGTATAAGACTGCCTTTACTCACTCGAGTCAAGCAGCAAAAGCCGTGCAAATTATACGGGCCGCACCTGCGATTTCAATCCGTAAGTAGCCAAAAGGTGAACAATTATTTAAATTTCTTTCCGAACGGCTATTTTTCCAAAGATTGCCAGGCGAAATTATGGACCTGCGCCGTGCTAATTTGGCTTCAGGCTTGCATTTAAAGCGTGCTTTAGATCACATTCTAAACATTGCCCGCCTGTTCAAATTTGCTGACGAGCAAGAGTGACGTCTATTAAATCGCCATTAAAACCTTTAAAAACAGCCGGATAATATTTTCGTCACCTCAAGCTCACCTTATTTTCGATAAAAACAGCTGATTGACATCACAGAGTGCGGCAAGAACGTTAAATTGATATTACGCACGCGGCGTTATTACCCTGATATATTTTCCAGCGTGATTATCTGCGTGCCCTGCAGAAGCGGTAGAAGTGATCTTCTTGATAAACAAATGTGAATTAATCGTTAAATGTAACAGAGCTTTTCGGATAATTTCCGGCAAGCCTGTTAACGTAATTTTGCTGCCACCGCGTTTAAAATCGCCGTGTGCTGAGATATCAACTGCCGATTTTATGAGCAGCGCATTGAGTAAGCCAAATGCCTTTGAACGCCTTAATCCCTGCGCTGTTTAGGGCTATTCGCGTCCGATGATCACCAGGTGACGCTCGCCGTCCAGCTCGGGAACCTGTAGCGCTTCGACAGCAACCAGACGAAAGCCGGCCGGCAGGCTGGCAATTTCATCGTCGGGACGCACCCCTTTCAGCGCATAAAATTGTCCCTGCGCGGAAGGCAGATGATGACACCAGTTCACCATATCCTGCAGCGAGGCGAACGCGCGGCTGATGACGCCGTCGAACGGCGGCTCGGAGGGAAACGCCTCTACCCTGCTCTGCACCGGCGTGATGTTAGACAAGCCCAGCTCATGCTGAACCTGACGCAGGAAACGCACGCGCTTGCCCAGGCTGTCGAGCAGCGTAAAGTGCGCCTGCGGCAGTACAATTGCGAGCGGAATGCCCGGCAGACCCGGTCCGGTGCCCACGTCGATAAAGCGTTCGCCCTTCAGATGAGGCGCTACCACGATACTGTCGAGGATATGGCGCACCAGCATCTGCTGCGGATCGCGCACTGACGTCAGGTTATAGGCTTTGTTCCACTTATCCAGCAGGCCAACATAGGCGACCAGCTGCTCTTTTTGTTGATCGGAGAGGGAAATACCGGCTGCCTTTAGCAGCGAAGCGAGTTTTGTGATCACAGCATAAATCCAGTCAGCGGGGGCGAGCGGCCTCGCCCCGTTTCAGGTCAGGCGCTTTTGCGCAGCAGCCCTTGTTTTTTCAGGTAAATCAACAAAATCGAAATCGCCGCCGGCGTGATGCCGGAGATACGCGACGCCTGTCCGATCGAAGAAGGCTTATGATCGTTAAGCTTGGCGATGACTTCGTTCGACAGGCCGTTGACCTGGCGATAATCCAGCTCGGCCGGCAGCAGCGTATTTTCATTGCGCAGTTGACGATCGATCTCTTCCTGCTGGCGCGCGATGTAGCCTTCGTACTTCACCTGAATCTCAACCTGTTCGGCCGCCTGCGCGTCAGAGAGCGACGGGCCGAAGCTCGGCAGCGCGGTAAGCTGAGCGTAGGTCAGCTCAGGACGACGCAGCAGATCTTCTCCGCTCGCCTCTTTGGTGATCGCGCTATTAAGCAGCGTGTTCACTTCGGCAACGTTTTCCGACTTCGGATGGACCCAGATATCACGCAGACGCTGACGCTCCTGCTCAATCGCCTCCAGCTTCTGGTTAAAGCGCGCCCAGCGGGCATCATCCACCAGACCCAGCTCGCGGCCGGTTTCGGTCAGACGGAGATCGGCGTTATCTTCGCGCAGCATCAGACGATATTCAGCGCGCGAGGTAAACATGCGATACGGCTCTTTGGTGCCGAGCGTGCAGAGATCGTCCACCAGCACGCCGAGGTAGGCCTGATCGCGACGCGGGGCCCAGCCCTCTTTGTCGGCGGAGTGGCGTCCAGCGTTAAGGCCTGCCAGCAGTCCCTGCGCCGCCGCCTCTTCGTAGCCGGTGGTGCCGTTGATCTGGCCAGCGAAGAACAGCCCGTGAATATATTTGCTCTCCAGCGTCGGCTTGAGATCGCGCGGATCGAAAAAGTCATACTCGATCGCATAGCCCGGGCGAACGATTTTCGCGTTCTCCAGCCCCTTCATAGAGCGCACGATCTGCATCTGTACGTCAAACGGCAGGCTGGTAGAGATGCCATTCGGGTAAATTTCGTTGCTGGTCAGCCCTTCAGGCTCCAGGAAAATCTGATGCGCATTGCGATCGGCGAAGCGCATCACTTTGTCTTCGATCGACGGGCAGTAGCGCGGACCGATCCCCTCGATGATCCCGGCATACATCGGGCTGCGATCGAGGTTATTGCGGATCACCTCATGGGTCTGCTCGTTGGTATAGGTGATCCAGCAGGGAACCTGCTGCGGATGCTGCGAGGCATCCCCCATGAACGAGAAGACCGGCATCGGGTTGTCGCCATGCTGCGGGCTGAGCACGGAAAAATCGATGGTGCGCGCGTCGATGCGCGGCGGCGTACCGGTCTTCAGACGGCTGACGCGCAGCGGCAGCGCGCGCAGGCGCTTCGCCAGCGGAACAGACGGCGGATCGCCCGCGCGACCGCCGCTGTAGTTATCCAGCCCGATATGAATTTTGCCGTCAAGGAAGGTTCCCACGGTAAGCACCACGGCTTTGGCGCGGAACTTCAGCCCCATCTGCGTAACAGCACCCACGACGCGATCGTTTTCAACGATAAGATCGTCCACCGCCTGCTGGAAGATCATCAGGTTAGGCTGGTTCTCCAGCGCGGTGCGTACCGCCTGGCGATACAGCACGCGATCCGCCTGCGCGCGGGTGGCGCGCACCGCCGGGCCTTTGCTGCTGTTTAGTATCCTAAACTGGATGCCCGCTTTGTCGATTGCCGTGGCCATCAGGCCGCCTAAGGCATCCACTTCCTTAACCAGATGTCCTTTTCCAATGCCACCGATCGCCGGGTTGCAGGACATTTGTCCAAGCGTATCAATGTTATGGGTGAGTAACAGCGTCTGCTGACCCATTCGGGCAGCGGCCATCGCGGCTTCTGTGCCCGCATGACCACCACCGATTACGATGACGTCAAAAGGATCTGGATAAAACATGAAGTGGTACCTCGTTGATGAACTGGCAGGGATCGTTGCCCTGGGCGGTGGATTCTACTGAAATTCCGCCGAGGGTGAAAGCGGCGGGATCTGCGGGTTTAAAAGAAAGGATCTTTATTCTGTATATGATCTTTCTGTTAGATCTCTTTATTAGGATCGCGACGACCTGTGGATAAGCATGAAAAGCAATCGCTTATCAGGCAGATAGCGAGGATCCTTTGCTGTGAATGATCGGTGATCCTGACCCGTATAAGCTGGGATCAAAATAGCGAGTTATGCACAGCTCATAAAAGCATCCGCGGTTATTATCTGGATAACTACCGGTTTTACGCAGTATTCAGGCATGGTTATCCACAAAAAAAACGAGCGAGGTCGGATAAAAACAGACGTTTTAGCTGGGGATCCTGTGAAATACCCGATCCCCTGCGGCAAAGGATCCGCTCAGAGATGAGCCATCCACCCGCTGAGCCAGGCCTCGGCCGGATCTTCGGGGATCTCATGCTCCAGCACGTCGATTTCCAGCCGCTCGCCGATGCGCTGCGCACCACGAGCGATCAGCTGCGCATCCAGAGAACGAATCGCGCCGCAGAAGAGATCGTATTCATGGTTGCCAAGGCCGACAGCCCCGAACCGCAATGCCGACAGATCGGGCTGGGTCTCGGCAATCGCTTCATATAAAGGCTGCAGATTATCCGGCAGTTCGCCTGCACCATGGGTAGAACTCACCACCAGCCAGATCCCCTGCTGCGGCAGCTCGTCCAGCGTCGGGCCGTGCAGCAGCTGGGTGGAAAACCCCGCTTCCTGCAGTTTCTCTTCCAGATGTTCGGCCACATATTCGGCGCTGCCCAGCGTGCTGCCACTGATTAAAGTAATGTCGGCCATGATGCTCTCCCGGAATAAAGGCGAGCATTGTACGCTGTGATCAAGCCGTGATCCACCTGTGGAAAACAGGGTTAATAGAAATGAGGATGCGAACGCAGCCGCTGGTGCTGGCGGCGAACGCAGGGGATAAGATTGTGCACAGAAAAAAAAGATCAGGGCTTGATGGTGCGCATGATCGGGTTTTGCAGCGAGATCAGGGTTTCAGTGGACTGGATTTCGTCAATGGTCTGGATCTTGTTGATCAGCACCTGCTGCAGCGCGTCGATAGATCGGCACATCACCTTAATAAAGATGCTGTAGTGGCCCGTGGTGTACCAGGCCTCAACCACCTCGTCGAGCGCCTCCAGCTTGCTGAGCGCGGCAGGATAGTCGCGCGCGCTCTTCAGGATGATGCCAATGAAGCAGCAGACGTCGAACCCCAGCTGACGCGGATCGATCTCGACGCGGGTGCCGAGAATAATGCCGGCCTGTTTCATCTTCTCCACGCGAACATGGATGGTGCCCGGACTGACGTTGAACTGTTTCGCCAGTTCGGCGTAAGCGGTGCGGGCATTGTCCAGCAACGCATTCAGGATCCCGCGATCCAGGTTGTCCAGTTGCAGTGATTCGGCCATATCATCCTCATGTCAGCTCTTCTTCTTTGAACAGAGGAGAATGTGCAGCAAAAAGCGACGGCAGGCAATCTCCAGCAGCGGCGTTTGCCGCTGCTGTCAGGATTAACGCTTACGCCACAGCGTGGCCTGCGCCAGCGAATGCTGATACTTGCGCGCGGTTTCGCGGATCACGAAAGGCTGCTCCTGCGGCGCGCCAACCGGCTCAAACTCCGCCGCCAGCAGCCGCTGTAGCGCCTGCAGCGTCGTGAGCGCCTCGCCGTTTTCGCGGATGCCGCCCAGCCAGTTCTCTTTCGGCGTGAAGGCTTCCAGCCAGGTATAAGGCGAGGAGAGCAGCAGCAGACCGCCGGCGCGTATCATCGGCGCGATATCCTGCAGAAAGCGCTGTGGCTGACGCAGGCGATCGATCAGGTTTGCGGCCAGCACCAGATCGTACTGAGCAGGCTGCGGTTTGAGGTTGCAGGCGTCGCCCTGTACGAACTGAATGCGCCGCGCCTGTTCGACGTCGAGAGCGAAATCTTTCAGGCGCACCTGGCGATACGCCACCAGATCGCCCTCTTCCGGCACCACATAGCGGAAATCCTCGCCCGAGGCGAGCTGCAGCGCGACGTCGATAAAGCGTGCCGAATAATCCATCCCGATCACCCGTTCGAAATGGCGTGCCAGTTCGAAGCTGGCGCGGCCGGTGGCGCAGCCAATATCAAGCGCGCTGCCGTGCGACGCGCAGTGGGGCAGCGCCAGCGCTACTAGCGATTCGGCGTAGTTGTCGACGCCGAAATAGCGCGGGCCGTACTGAAAATCGAGATACTGCGACACCATCTCATCGGTTTCGTAGGGGTTGAGCGTCATCGATTCTTTATGGGAAGAGACGACGTAGCGGAAGCCCGCATGCTGGAAAAAGTGGCGACGGAAGGCGTAGCGTGATGACTTCAGCGCCTCGTTGCCGGTGGAGATCCAGCTGCCGCCCTTGATGATTGAATGCTTGCCGTCGAAGGTCGGCGTCGAGAAGTCATCGTAGAGCGGATGCACGCGGAAGCCTTCAAAGCCGTTGATCGGCGTGGTGGTCCACTGCCAGATGTTGCCCACGATGTCGAAAAAGTCGCCCTGGGCGAAGCGATCGACGGCGCAGGATGAGGCCCAGTAGGCAAGGTTAAGATTGCCCGGCGCCTGCTGCCACTCCGGCTGATCGCCCTCGACCTGCTCGCGCAGCTGCATCCATTCCGCCTCGCACGGCAGCTGCACTGACACGCCCGTCTGCTCGGCTTTCCAGCGGCAAAACGCGGCGGCTTCCAGCTGATTAACCTCAACTGGCCAGTCCCAGGGCATCGCGACCTCTTCGGTCATCAGGCGCAGTTTCAACGCGTCCGGCTGCTGCGCGTCGCCAACCCAGAAAGTTGGCATCTGCGCCTCGGCAAAGCTGCGCCAGCCCCAGCCTTCGTCATCCCAGTAGTGGCGCTGCTGGTAGCCGCCCGCCGCAACAAATGCGAAAAACTCGGCATTGCTGACCAGCATTTTGCTGGCTTTGAACGGCTGGAGTTCGGTCGTCAGGCTGCCGTATTCGTTATCCCAGCCGTAGGTATCGTCGCTTTTCCCCTGTGTAACGACGCCGCCTGGCATGGCGATCAGGCTGTTGGCCGGTACCGCGTCGCGCAGGTGACGCGCCTCCTGACAGGCTGGCCACTGCGGCTGCGGCGTAACCCATTCGATGGGCAGCTGGCGCATCAGCACGCTGGAGGTTTCCAGATGAATACGTTCATGCTCAATACCCATCAGGATCACCCACGCCGGGCTTTCCCAGTCTATCGGCAACGCCAGCGGCATGGTTTCGATAAAGCGCGTCACCAGGCTTTTCACTTTGCCGCGGTAATCCCGCACCTCCTGCACGCTGGGCCAGGCGTAGTGGCTCTCATCGAGATCGTCCCAGCTCATCTCATCCACGCCGATCGCCATCATCGCCTCGATGCGGTCGTCCACGCGCGCGTCGATGTAGCGGCCTGCCATCAGCTTATTGATATAGAAAGAGGCGGTGTGGCCGAAATAGAAAATTAAAGGATGGCGCAGCGAGATGGCTTTGGTAAACCAGGCGCGATCGTCGGCAAGACAATCGAACAGGCTTTCATACAGTTCCCAGGTTTGCGTGTAGTAAGCCAGCAGCTCGGCGCGTTTCTCTGCCACGCTGCTGCCGGAAAGGTGTACCGTACGGGTCGGCGCCGGTAATGCCTGATGTTGTTGTTCGATAGTCACAGTGAACTCCGTTAGCTGAATAAACACAGCGGGTCATTCACTATAGCAAATCGGGGTTTCTGCCCCGTGACTAACGCCGCCAGCGGCGCAGCAGGCGGCTTTTCATGCCGGTATCGAAGCGCCAGATATGATCGAAGATGCGCAGAATGCCGGGTTTGCCGTGGGCCGACATCGCCACGGCGTGAAAGCGCTGCTGCTGATGCAGCTGACGCAGCTTAATCAGGCTGACGATCTCGTCGGGCAGCCGCTGAGCGATAAAGTCGGAGACGACCACGGCGTCGGCATCCTGCCACAGCGCGCCCTCCATACGCTTTGCCACGGCGGCCAGACAGGCGGCAAGGTCGGTGCCGCCGCGAAAGCGCTGGCTGAGAAAGCGGATCGCCTGCTCCAGCCCGTCGTCGCCGGTGAGCTCGTAGCCGATAACGTCGTGGGCAAACAGCATAATGTAACAGCGCCGCCGATCGGCCAGCGCCACTTTCAACAGCGCCAGGCAGAACGCTTTGGCGCAGCGCTCGTTAAAGCCGCCCATCGAGCCGGAGGTATCGACGCAGACGATAAAGGGGCCGCGCGGCTGCTCTTCGTGCTGCTGGTGGCTGACCGGTCGCAGCGTGACTTTTTCATGCCAGGCGTCGCCCTGTAGTTTGTAAGTCAGCAGCCGTTTTTCCACCAGGCGACGATAAAATTCCAGCTCCAGCTCGCTGATGCTGATGGTGGCCAGCTCCGGCGGCAGCAGACGCAGCACGTCGTCGCTCTGATGAACGCCGCTTACCTCTTCGGGCACCGCGTCCGGCTCGCGCACCAGCTGGTGGAAAGCCTCCAGCGGCGCATCCTGAGATGGCACCGATTTCGCCTCGCGGCTGCGGCCCAGCTGTTGCGCCAGCGCCAGCAGCTCCGGCTGCTGCGCCAGAAAGTCGCCATACTCCAGCATCAGCTGATAGTCGCCGTGCTGCAGCGGGGCTTTACTCATATCCCATAAGCGACCGGCCGCGGCCTCGTCGTTGTCGCTCAGCAGCGGCGCCAGCTGGCCGCTTAGCGCCATACGCTGCTGCAGCTCGGCCATCAGGCGTTCGCGCTGCTGCTCCAGCAGTTGTTCGTTAAGCGTCAGCGTCTGCAGCGTCAGGCTGAGACGCCAGCGCTGCAGAAACAGCGTATGCTGCGCGCCGCTTAGCTGATGCGCATCAATATGCTGCAACAGGCGCTGTGCCTCCTCCAGAAAGGGCGAAGTCAGCTGTGTCAGCGCCTCGAGTATTTCGGGCAGCTGCTGGCTGAAGTCGTGATGGCTGAGCAGCTGCGCGCGCTGAAACAGCTGAAACTCGTCGGCCAGCGTCTCCGGCACCGGCGTCGCTTTTAGCTCGGCATTGATCTCCGCTTTCCAGCGCGGCACGTCGCGCAGCATCGCCTGCTTCAGGCCGGGGAATTTTTCAAAGAAGATCGCCAGCTGCGGAGAGGCGAGCAGCGCGAGGATCAACTCTTCGATCAGTTCGGCTTCGCCGATGGAGAGCAGCGCGCTGAGCGTCTCCAGCGAGATCATTTACGCGCCTGTTTCAGCTGATCGGCCACGTCCTGCAGGCTGGTTTCGATGCGCGCCAGCCAGTCGTCGCTGATAAACAGACAGCGCTGATGCTGGCTGAACTGATAGCGCTGCGCGCGCAGCTGGGTATCCAGCTCGTCCAGCGCCTCGCTGATTTCAGCCGGCAGCTCGCTGTGCGCAACGGCACCAGGCAGCGTCAGGCGCGCCGTTTGCAGGCTGACGTCGCGCAGCGCCAGACAGTGCTGCGCGTCTACCAGCAGATCGAGCGTCTGAGCGAAACCGATGCCGTTCAGCTTGCCGCGCACGTCGCCGCCCTTCAGCAACCACTGCTCCAGCGCGTCGCGGGCGATCACCACATGGGTAACCTGCATATCGTGCAGCGTCAGCGGCTGCTGCAGCATCAGGGTCAGCTGCGGCTCCGTCAGGCTGGCAGGCAGCTCGTAGTGCGGCTTGCGGCTGAACATGCCGCTGTGTTTTTCCAGCGCGATCGCCTGCGCCACGCTTCTCTGCTGCTGTAGCGCCAGGCGTCGCGCTTTGAGCTGCTGTAGCCTGAGCAGCAGCGTCTGCTGCTGCCACGCCTGCTGCGTCATCAGCTGGTCAATGGCGCGCTCCAGCACCTGCATAGAGGCGACGTCGTGCCACAGGCAATCCTTCAACAGAATAAGGTCGATTGGCGCGATGGCGCTGCGGCCGCTGTAGAAGGCGCTCGCCTGCAGGAGGTGAATCGCTTTTTTCCAGCGGCGATCGGAGATATAGGGCGCGTCGGGCAGGGTTTCCAGCTGCTGGCGCAGCTGATAGATCAGCTCGAAGACGTTATCGGGCAGGCTGACCTGGCTAATGCTCTGCTGCCACTGATGATACTCCTCGTCGCTGATGCGCAGCGATTCCGCGACCGGATTAGCATTTTCATCCTGCTGGTGGGTCAGCATGCTGCGAAAGTTTTGCTTCTCATGCACGTTGTCGAGCCAGAGACGGATCAGCATGCGGTCATAGAGCGCTTCCAGGCCGCTGTCCGCTTCCGGCAGTTCGTTCGAGGCGGTAACCAGCAGGCGCATCGGAATTTTTTCTTCGCTGTCGCCATTGCGGAAGCGGCGCTCGTTAATGGCGGTCAGCAGGGTATTAAGGATGGCGGGGCCCGCCTTCCAGATCTCATCGAGAAACACGATCTCCGCGTCGGGCAGATAGCCTTTCGTCAGCCGCTGATAGCGGCCTTCATCTTTTAACGCCTGAATCGACAGCGGGCCGAACACCTCCTCGGGCGTCGAGAAGCGCGTCATCAGGTATTCAAACGCGCGGGCATTCTGAAAAGCGTATTTCAGACGGCGGGCGATCAGGCTCTTGGCGATGCCCGGCGGGCCAAGCAAAAAGACGCTTTCACCGCTCAGCGCCGCCAGCAGACAGAGGCGAATAGCGTCGTGGCGTTCATACAGACCCTTCTCGAGGGCATTGCTGAGACGAGAAATTCTTTCTGCCAAAAGATGGGGTTGAGCCATAATCACTTCATTGTCCTTCTGTTACTGCTGCCGTCTTATTATGGCAGGCGCACTACTCTACTGATTATGATGCGTGAAAGCGTTGATTGCCGTCCGCTTTTTTTGTGTCACAAAATCCAATCATCGCATAATGCCGCCAGAAAAATCGTCAGCGCTGACAGCATCGATGAAAGTGCGGGGTGGGTTTTTTAGAAAACAGGTGC
Source organism: Enterobacter sp. BRE11 (assembly GCF_031844285.1). Lineage (NCBI taxonomy): Bacteria > Pseudomonadati > Pseudomonadota > Gammaproteobacteria > Enterobacterales > Enterobacteriaceae > Enterobacter > Enterobacter sp. BRE11. The sequence continues at coordinate 12,071 of NZ_JAUZUX010000015.1, read as the reverse complement.
ATACTGTGCGCTTTTTGACAGCAAGAGCGATGGGGGGTTGCGCCTCTCTGCTCCAACAAAAGATGACTCTATGAGCTCGGATAACAAGCAATCACTTAGTGCGTTAACGCTGGCCGCGATTGGCGTAGTGTATGGCGATATCGGCACCAGCCCGCTCTATACCTTGCGTGAATGCCTCTCCGGTCAGTTTGGTTTCGGCGTGGAGCGCGAAGCGGTTTTCGGCTTTCTGTCGCTGATTTTCTGGCTGCTGCTGCTGGTGGTCTCGCTGAAATATATCAGCTACGTCATGCGCGCGGACAACGCCGGCGAGGGCGGCATTTTAACCCTGATGTCGCTGGCAGGCCGCAATACCGGCGCACGCGCTACGGCGGTACTGGTCATTATGGGCCTGATCGGCGGCAGCTTCTTTTATGGGGAAGTGGTGATTACACCCGCCATCTCCGTCATGTCGGCGATTGAAGGGCTGGAGATTGCTGCGCCCTCGCTCGATCCCTTTATCGTTCCGCTCTCTATCGCAGTGCTGACGCTGCTGTTTATCATCCAGAAGCATGGCACCGGTATAGTGGGCAAACTCTTCGCCCCCGTGATGCTGATCTGGTTCGCCACGCTGGCGGTACTGGGCGTCACCGGCATCATGAAGAACCCGGAAGTGCTTCAGGCGCTTAATCCCTCCTGGGCGGTCAGCTTCTTCATGCACTACAAGACCATTTCGTTCTTTGCGCTGGGCGCGGTGGTGCTGGCGATTACCGGCGTGGAAGCGCTCTATGCAGACATGGGGCACTTCGGCAAAATGCCGATTCGCATCGCCTGGTTTATCGTGGTGCTGCCATCGCTGGTGCTGAACTATTTCGGCCAGGGCGCGCTGCTGCTCAGCGATCCGAAAGCGATTAAAAATCCTTTCTTCCTGCTGGCGCCGGACTGGGCGCTGATCCCGCTGCTGATTCTGGCGACGCTGGCGACGGTTATCGCCTCGCAGGCGGTGATCTCTGGCGTCTTCTCGCTGACGCGCCAGGCGGTGCGCCTGGGTTACCTGCCTGGCATGCGCATTATCCATACCTCAGAGATGGAGTCCGGTCAGATCTACGTGCCGATGATCAACTGGGTGCTCTATTTCGCCGTGCTGATCGTGATTATCAGCTTTGAACACTCCAGCAACCTGGCGGCGGCTTATGGCATCGCGGTTACCGGCACCATGGTGCTGACTTCGATTCTCTCCTGCACCGTCGCGGTAAAAAACTGGCACTGGAGCCGGCTGGCAGTCGGCCTGATCCTGACGCTGTTTCTCTGCATCGATGTGCCGCTCTTCTCCGCCAACCTGATTAAGCTTTTCTCTGGCGGCTGGCTGCCGCTCTGTCTGGGGCTGATCATGTTCCTGATTATGACGACCTGGAAGAGCGAGCGCTTTCGCCTGCTGCGCCGGATGCACGAGCACGGCAACTCACTGGAGGCAATGATCGCCTCGCTGGAGAAATCGCCGCCGGTGCGCGTGCCGGGTACCGCCGTCTATATGTCGCGCGCGCTCAACGTGATCCCCTTTGCGCTGCTGCACAACCTCAAGCACAACAAGGTGCTGCACGAGCGCGTGGTCTTTTTGACGCTGCGCACCGAAGATGCGCCTTACGTGCATAACGTGCGCCGCGTCGCCATCGAACAGCTGTCGCCAACCTTCTGGCGCGTGGTGGCCAGCTACGGCTGGCGCGAAACGCCGAATGTAGAGGAGATTTTCCACCGCTGCGGGCTGGAAGGGCTTAACTGCCGGATGATGGAGACCTCGTTCTTTATGTCGCACGAGTCGCTGATTATAGGCAAACGTCCCTGGTATCTGCGCCTGCGCGGCAAGCTCTTCCTGGCGCTGCAGCGCAACGCGCTGCGGGCGCCTGACCAGTTTGAGATCCCGCCGAACCGGGTTATTGAGCTCGGCACCCAGGTCGAGATCTGATCGTTACCAGCGCAGGGTGACGCAGAGTCCGCCGCCCTCGCGCTGGCTGAAGCGCAGCTGCATGCTGTGCAGCTGCGCGACGTTGCGCACAATCGACAATCCCAGCCCGCTGCCGCTCTTCTCCTGTCCGGGCGGCCGCCAGAACCGCTCACCCAGACGCTGCATCTCCGCCTCGCTCAGGCCCGCGCCATTATCCTCAACGCGCAGCCCGCGGTTCTCCAGCACTATCCGGACGTCGCTGCCTTCCGGCGTATAGCGAATGGCGTTGTCCAGCAGGTTGCGTACCAGCAGCGACAGCAGCAGCGGATGACCCTGCATAACCGGCTCGGCAAGCGTTTCCAGACGCAGCGCGACGCCAGCGCGATCGGCGTGTGGCAGCTGCTCGGCCAGTGCCTCCTGCAGCAGGCTATGGAGGTCGACTGGCTGAAACGCCTCGCGCGCGTCCTCCGCCTCGGCGCGCGACAGCGTCAGCAGCTGATCCACCAGCCGCGTAGCGCGCTGAATACCGGCGTCCAGCTGGCGCAACGCATGCTGGCGCATCCCCTCGTCGTCAGCGGCAAGCTGCACCACCTCGCTCTGCACGCGCAGCGCCGCCAGCGGGCTGCGTAGCTCGTGGGCGGCGTCGGAGGTAAAGCGGCGCTCGCGCTGCACCATAGCGCTGATGCGGCTGAACAGCCCGTTCAGCGCTTCCGTTAGCGGTCTGACCTCCAGCGGCACCCGCCCGGCGTCCAGCGGTCTGTCGTCGTCCGGCGCGCGCTGCGCCAGCAGTTGCGTAATGCGCTTGAGCGGGCGCAGCTCGCGCCATACCAGGCCAAGCAGCAGCAGCAGCATCAGCGGCAGCGCGATAAGCCAGGGCAGAATGCTGCTTTGCACCAGCGCTTTCGCCATATCGTCGCGGTATTCCCACTCCTGGCCCACCACGATGCGGTGCTGGCCGTCCGGCGTCGTCAGCCAGACAAAGCGCCAGTCGTCATCGTCGTCGATTAACCGTCCGTCGTGAAATCCCTGCGCCTCGGCGTCGAACGGGAGCATTCTGCCGTTTTCGCCGTCGTTCAGCACCGGCCTGCCGTCTCGGGTGAAAATAGCAAAGGCGAGCGCGTCGTCATCCTGATCGCCGCGATGGTGGCGCAGCAGAGCCTTGTTTTTAGGCAGCGTAGCGTCAGCGGGCGCGGTGAGGTCAAGCGCCATCAGGCGTTTGGCGAACAGCAGCTGCTGGGTGTCGAACAGTTCGTTAATGGTATCGCGCGTCTGTAGCCAGGCGCTCAGGCTGGCGCTGCCCCAGCAGAGGCCAAGCAGCAGCACAAAGCCGACCCCAAGCCGGAGAAACAGGCTCATTGCGGCTCTCCCAGCATATAGCCGACGCCGTGCACGGTGCGGATAAAAGTCGCGCCGAGCTTTTTACGCAGGTGATGAATATGCACTTCCACTGCGTTGCTGGAGACGTCGGCATCCCAGCTGTAGAGCTTCTCTTCCAGCTGCGCACGCGTCAGCACGCGGCCAGGATGGCGTAAAAACAGCTCCAGCAGCGCCAGCTCCCGGCTTTTGAGCGTAACGACCTCGTCATCCAGGGTCACGCTATGGCTGGCAGGTTGCATTATGACGTTACCGTGACGCAGTTCCGGCTGTAGCTGGCCGTGGCGACGCCGGATAAGCGCCTGTAGTCGTGCGGCGACTTCCGTCAGAGCGAAGGGTTTACAGAGATAGTCGTCTGCCCCCAGCTGCAACCCCTCTACGCGCTGATCGAGGGCGTCGCGGGCGGTCAGGATCAGCACCGGCACGTCCGCGCCCTGCTGTCGCCAGTCGCGCAGAATTTCCAGCCCGTCGCGCTGCGGCAGCGAGAGATCGAGGATGACCGCATCCCAGGGGGCGGCATGCAGCGCGGCAAACCCCCCATCGCCGGAAACAAACCAGTCGACGCTGAAACCTAATTTTCCCAGGCCAGCCTTGATGCCATCGCCAATCAGCCGGTCATCCTCAATCAGTAAAATACGCATTTTCCCTCCTGTGTCCGCAAAGGCTTTATACGAAGGAGAACGCTGCTTGTACAGGTGATATCGCTACTTTTCGCTTATTTTTGCCTCTTAAGATCCTGTTAAGAACTCCGTGTTTTAATTAGCAGCGTACAAAACACACATTCATGGAAACGAGGTGAAAATATGAAAAAGCATGCCGCACTCTTAGCTATCCTGGCGCTGACCACTGCACCGGTCTTTGCCGCGCCGCAAGGCGGATTTGTCGATGCGAATGCGCCTGCCGTTCAGGCGAAACAGGGAGGTTTTCAGAATGACCAGAGCAGCGTGGTGACCGTCAAGCAGGCGGAAGAGATGAAAGACGACAGCTGGATTACCGTGCGCGGTCAGCTGGAGAAACAGATCGGCGACGAAGATTATCTGTTTCGCGACGCCACCGGCACCATGAAAGTCGAGATCGACCACAAGCGCTGGGAGGGTTTGACCATTACGCCGAAAGATCGCGTTGAGCTGACGGGGGAGCTGGACAAAGATTTCAACAGCATTGAACTTGACGTTAAGCAGGTGCGTAAAGCGCCGTAACGCCTTCCCTGCCGGGCCGCTTCAGCGGCCCTTTTTATCGCCTAAGCCAAATTGGCCTGCGCGCGAGCGAAACGTTTCGATAACGATCACACTTCTCGATTTCCCCCGTTGAGTTACCGCCGCCATTTCATACACTGCCGTCAGCGAAACGTTTCGCTCTGGAGCAGAAAATGAAAAAAGGTCGCCTGTTAAACGCTGAAATCTCTTACCTGATTGCCCGCCTGGGCCATACGGATACGCTGACCATTGCCGATGCCGGCTTGCCGATCCCGGCAGGGCCGCAGCGCATCGATCTGGCGCTGACGCCGGGCACGCCCGATTTTATGCAGGTGGTAAAAGCCGTCACGCTGGAGATGCAGGTGGAAAGCGCCCTGATTGCGGAAGAGGTTAAGCAGCATAATCCGCAGCTCCATAGCGAGCTTCTCGCCGTGCTCGAAGCCTTGCAACAGCACCAGGGAAACAAGATTGCAGTACGTTACACCAGTCATGAACAGTTCAAACAACAGACTCAACGCAGTCAGGCGGTCATTCGCAGCGGAGAGTGCTCTCCGTTTGCGAATGTCATCCTGAGCGCTGGCGTCACCTTCTGAGGCCGTTATGCAACCCTTATTACAGCTCCAGGGGATTGAGAAATCCTTTCCCGGCGTAAAGGCGTTAAAGAGCGCGTCGCTGGCGGTCTATCCAGAACGCGTGATGGCGCTGGTAGGCGAGAACGGCGCCGGCAAATCCACCATGATGAAGGTGCTGACCGGCATCTACAGCCGCGATGCGGGTTCGCTGCGCTGGCTGGGTGAAGAGACCACCTTCAGCGGCCCGAAAGCGTCGCAGGAAGCGGGTATCGGCATTATTCATCAGGAACTAAACCTCATTCCGCAGCTGACCGTAGCGGAGAACATTTTTTTGGGACGCGAGTTCGTCAACCGTTTCGGCCGTATTGACTGGAAACGGATGTACGCTGAGGCGGACGCGCTGCTGAAGCGTCTCAACCTGCGTTTCAACAGCCACAAGCTGGTGGGCGATCTTTCGATCGGCGATCAGCAGATGGTGGAGATCGCCAAAGTCCTGAGCTTTAAGTCGCAGGTGATCATTATGGATGAGCCGACCGACGCGCTGACCGATACCGAAACGCTGTCGCTGTTTCGCGTCATCAACGAGCTGAAGGCGCAGGGCTGCGGCATTGTCTATATCTCCCACCGCATGAAAGAGATCTTCGAGATTTGCGACGACGTGACGGTTTTCCGCGACGGCCAGTTTATTGCCGAACGTCCGGTGAATGAGCTCAGCGAAGAGAGCCTGATCGAGATGATGGTCGGGCGCAAGCTGGAAGATCAATACCCACGCCTCGAGCAGGCGCCGGGAGAGATTCGCCTCAAGGTTGAGAACCTCAGCGGACCGGGCGTGCATGAGGTCAGCTTTACGCTGCGCAAAGGCGAGATCCTGGGCGTTTCCGGGCTGATGGGGGCCGGACGCACCGAGCTGATGAAGCTGCTTTACGGCGCCCTGCCGCGCAGCAAAGGCCGCGTCTGGCTCGACGGCCGCGAAGTGGTAACGCGCGCGCCGCAGGATGGTCTGGCCAGCGGCATTGTCTATATCTCCGAGGATCGCAAGCGCGACGGGCTGGTACTGGGCATGTCGGTAAAAGAGAACATGTCGCTGACGGCGCTGCGTTACTTCAGCAACGGCAGCGGCACGCTGAAACACGCCGCTGAGCAGCTGGCGGTGGGCGATTTTATCCGTCTTTTCAATATCAAAACGCCGTCAATGGAGCAGGCAATTGGCCTGCTCTCCGGCGGCAATCAGCAGAAAGTGGCTATCGCGCGCGGGCTGATGACGCGTCCCAACGTGCTGATCCTTGACGAACCGACGCGTGGCGTCGACGTCGGGGCGAAGAAAGAGATTTACCAGCTTATTAATCAGTTCAAGGCCGAAGGGCTAAGCATCATTCTCGTCTCATCGGAGATGCCGGAGGTGCTTGGCATGAGCGACCGCATCCTGGTGATGCATGAAGGCCGTTCCGGCGGCGAATTTACCCGCGAGCAGGCGACGCAGGAATCTTTAATGGCGGCAGCCGTAGGCAAGCAACACAGCGAGGATTTAGTTGTATGAGCACCCAAACCTTACCGTCCAGCCGTCGCTGGTTCAGCAAAGCCTGGCTGATGGAGCAAAAATCGCTGATTGCGCTCATCGTGCTGATCGCGGTGGTGGCGAGCCAGAGCCCTAACTTTTTCACCGTCGCGAACCTGTTCAATATTCTGCAGCAGACCTCGGTCAACGCCATTATGGCGGTCGGCATGACGCTGGTGATCCTCACCTCCGGCATCGATCTCTCGGTGGGATCGCTGCTGGCGCTGACGGGCGCGGTGGCCGCCTCGCTGGTGGGCATAGAGGTCAACGCGCTGGTGGCTGTCGCGGGTGCGCTGGCGCTGGGAGCGGCGATCGGCGCCGTCACAGGCACTATCGTGGCGCGCGGCAAGGTGCAGGCCTTTATCGCCACGCTGGTGATGATGCTGCTGCTGCGCGGCGTCACCATGGTCTACACCGACGGCAGCCCGATTAATACCGGCTTCAACGACAACGCCGATCTCTTCGGCTGGTTCGGCATTGGCCGCCCGCTGGGGATCCCGACGCCGGTGTGGCTGATGGCCGTCGTTTTCCTGCTTGCCTGGTACATGCTGCATCACACGCGCCTTGGTCGTTACATCTACGCGCTGGGCGGCAACGAAGCGGCAACGCGCCTCTCCGGCATTAACGTTAACCGCGTAAAAGTGATCGTCTACGCCCTGAGCGGCATGCTGGCGGCGCTGGCAGGCACCATCGAAGTTGCACGCCTCTCTTCGGCGCAGCCGACGGCGGGTACCGGCTATGAGCTGGACGCGATTGCGGCGGTGGTGCTGGGCGGCACCAGCCTGGCGGGCGGCAAAGGGCGCATTATGGGCACCCTGATTGGCGCGCTGATCCTGGGCTTCCTGAATAACGGCCTGAACCTGATGGGCGTCTCTTCCTACTACCAGATGATCGTAAAAGCGGTGGTAATCCTGCTGGCGGTACTGGTGGATAACAAAAGCAGTAAATAACTCTGACCTTTACACAGGATGAAATGATGAAAAAGTTGACCGCACTGGCTGTGATCCTCGGCGCGACATTAAGCGCCAGCGCAGTGGCGAAAGATACCATCGCGCTGGTGGTGTCGACGCTGAATAACCCCTTCTTTGTCTCGCTGAAAGAGGGCGCGCAGAAAGAGGCCGATAAACTGGGCTACAACCTGGTCGTGCTGGATTCGCAAAACAACCCGGCGAAAGAGCTGGCTAACGTGCAGGATCTGACCGTGCGCGGCGCCAAACTGCTGCTGATCAACCCAACTGATTCCGATGCGGTCGGCAATGCGGTGAAAATGGCTAACCAGGCCAATATCCCGGTGATCACCCTGGACCGCGTCGCGGCGCAGGGCAAAGTGGTGAGCCATGTCGCCTCCGATAACCGTTTCGGCGGCAAAATGGCGGGCGACTATATCGCGAAGCGTCTGGGCGACAATGCCAAAATTATTGAACTGCAGGGTATTGCCGGTACCTCTGCGGCGCGTGAGCGTGGCGAAGGCTTTAAACAGGCCTCGGATGCGCATAAATTCCAGGTGCTGGCGAGCCAGCCAGCGGACTTTGATCGCACTAAGGGCCTGAACGTGATGCAGAACCTGCTGCAGGCGCATCCGGATGTGCAGGCGGTCTTTGCGCAAAATGATGAAATGGCGCTTGGCGCGTTACGTGCATTGCAAACTGCCGGGAAATCTGATGTCGTGGTAGTCGGCTTTGACGGCACCGCCGACGGCGTGAAAGCGGTCGAAGGTGGCAAACTGGCGGCAACAGTCGCTCAGATGCCGGACAACATCGGCATGATTGGCGTCGATACCGCCGATAAAGTGCTGAAAGGTGAAAAAGTGCAGGCCATCAATCCCGTTGACCTGAAACTGGTCACCAAATAACTCAAAGAAAAGCAGGGCAATGCGCCACCTTTAACCGGTGGCGCACTCTTTCTGGATCACACCCTATGAGCAAAAGCGCAAAACTGGCCGTTCTCGGCAGCATTAATGCTGACCATATTCTTAACCTGACGCACTTTCCTCGTCCCGGCGAAACGGTGATCGGGGAGCAGTATACCGTTGCGTTTGGCGGCAAAGGGGCAAACCAGGCGGTCGCCGCCGGGCGAGCTGGCGCAGATATCGCCTTTATCGCCTGCCTTGGCGATGACGCTATCGGCGAGCGTATTCGCGCGCAGCTGGCGCGGGACCGCGTTGATACCGCCGCGGTTGAGACCGTGAGCGGCGAACCCACCGGCGTGGCGATGATTTTCGTCAACGGCGAAGGCGAAAACAGCATCGGCATCTGCGCGGGCGCCAACGCGGCGTTAACGCCTGACTGCGTGGCGCGTCATCAGCAGGTCATTGTCAACGCCTCGGCGCTGCTGATGCAGCTGGAGTCGCCGCTGGAGAGCGTGCTGGCGGCGGCAAAGATCGCGCGCGCCCATCAGACGCAGGTGATCCTCAACCCCGCGCCGGCGACGCCGCTTGACGATGAGCTGCTGGCGCTGGTGGATATCATCACGCCTAATGAAACCGAAGCGGAAAGCCTGACCGGCATCGCCATCTCCAGCGATGAGGAGGCCGCACGCGCGGCAGAGGCGCTGCATGCCAAAGGTATTGGCACCGTACTTATCACCCTGGGACGTCGCGGCGTCTGGCTCAGCGAGCAGGGCGAAAAGGGCGGGCGCATCGCCGGCTTTACGGTGAAAGCGGTCGATACCATTGCGGCAGGTGACACCTTTAACGGCGCATTTATTACGGCGCGGCTGGAAGGCAAAAGCCTGCATGACGCGGTACGCTTTGCCCATGCGGCGGCGGCCATCGCCGTCACGCGCCCGGGCGCGCAGCCCTCCGTGCCGTGGCGCGCGGAAATCGACGATTTTCTACTTCAGCAGGGTTAAGCCTTGGCGACCATGAAAGATGTCGCCCGCATGGCGGGCGTCTCCACCTCCACTGTCTCGCACGTTATCAACAACAACCGTTTTGTCAGCGAAGCGGTGCGCGAGAAGGTCGATCGGGCGATCAGCACGCTGAACTACGCACCTTCGGCGCTGGCGCGCAGCCTTAAGCTTAACCAGACGCACACTATTGGCATGCTGCTGACGGCCAGCAGCAACCCCTTTTACGCCGAAGTGGTGCGCGGCGTCGAAGACAGCTGTTACGAGCGCGGCTACAGCCTGATCCTCTGCAATACGGCGGGCGACGAAGAGCGCATGAACCGCAGCCTGGAAACGCTGCTGCAAAAGCGCGTCGACGGCCTGCTGATCATGTGCACCGAAAGCCATCTGCCCTCAGCCGCCATCCTTAATCGCTATCCTTCTATTCCTGCCGTGATGATGGACTGGGCACCGTTTGAAGGGCGCGGCGATATTATTCAGGACAATGCGCTGCTGGGCGGCGAACTGGCGACGCAGCATCTGATTGACCGCGGCTACACCCGCATCGCCTGCATTTCCGGCCCGCTGGATAAAACCCCGGGACGTATGCGTCTACAGGGCTATTACCATGCGATGGAGAAAAACGGGCTGGCGATTCCGGCTGGCTATGTGATTAACAGCGACTTCGAATTTCAGGGCGGCTACAGCGCCATGAAGGAGCTGCTGGCGCTGGCGTCGCCGCCACAGGCGGTTTTCACCAGCAACGATGCGATGGCAGTCGGGGTTTATCACGCGCTGTTTGAGGCGGGACTGCGCATTCCGCAAGATATGGCGGTAATGGGATATGACGATATAGAACTGGCGCGCTATCTGACGCCACCGCTGACGACGATTCACCAGCCGAAGGATGAGTTAGGCCAGCTGGCGATCGATACCTTAATTCATCGCCTGAACGATCCCGACGCCAGCCAGCAAATGCTGGAGCTGACGCCGGAACTGGTAGTGCGCGCCTCGACTTAAGCGCTTTTCTTCTTTTTATCGCGATTGGTGATCAGGTGACGGCCGTCGCCCGGCCGCAGCAGCGCAAAGGTAAAGGCCGACATCACCGTGACGATGCCCATCGTCAGGAAGGTCGCATGGAACTGCTCGACGGTGCCGGTTTCGAACTCTTGATAAAAGCGCAGCACCGCGGCGCTTACTGCAACGCCAAAGCTAATCGACAGCTGCTGCGTCACCGCCAGCACGCTGTTGCCGCCGCTGGCGTTATCATCGTTCAAATCCGCCAGCGTGATGGTGTTCATCGCGGTGAACTGCGTTGACATCGCCATGCCGAGAATAAACAGCGGCAGTAGCAGCAGAATGATGCTTTCAGACGGCGACTGTAGCGCAAAGCTGGCAATCAGAATGCCGATGACGACGGTAATGCCGACCAGCGTACGGCGATAGCCGAACAGGCGCAGCACCTGAGTCACCGTCGATTTGGCCAGGATCGAGCCGATGGCCGTTGGCGCCATCATGCAGCCCGCCACCACTGCCGAAAAGCCAAACCCGACCTGCAGCATTAACGGCATCAGGAAGGGGACGCAGCCGGTGCCAAGGCGCGACGCAATATTGCCGATAATGCCGACCGAAAAGGTGCGGGTCTTGAACAGCGGCAGGCTGATTAGCGGCGCTGGGTGGCGGCGCGCATGGAGGATATAAAGAAGCAATAATAGTACGCCTGCCGCCAGCACGCCTGACGCCAGCCAGGCAGAGACGATACGCTCGCCGAACAGCTCAATGCCGATCGACAACAAAACCAGCCCCGCGCCGAACAGCAGGAAACCGAGAAAATCGAAGCGACGTCGGGGCAGGGTAAAGTCCGGCATATATTTGCGCGCATAGACAATGCCAAGAATGCCGACGGGAATGTTAATCAGGAATATCCAGTGCCAGGTGGCGTAGGTGACCAGCAGCCCGCCGAGTAGCGGACCCAGTATCGGCCCTACCAGGCCGGGCATGGTGACGAAGTTCAGTACCGGCAGGAGTTCGCTACGCGGATAGGCGCGCAGCAACGCCAGGCGCGCCACCGGCATCATCATCGCGCCGCCTACGCCCTGAACGATGCGCGAGAGCACCAACATCGTCAGCGATTGCGATAAGGCACAGGCCAGCGAGCCAAAGGTAAAGAGTGATACTGCGACAATAAAGACTTTGCGCGTGCCAAAGCGGTCGGCAAGCCAGCCGCTCACGGGAATCAACATGGCGACGGTAAGGGTGTAGCTGATAACGGCGGACTGCATGGCCAGAGGAGAGCGGTCGAGGCTGGTCGCGATAGCGGGTAGCGCAGTATTGAGAATGGTGGCATCCAGTGCCTGCATAAAAAACGCCATGGCGGCTATCCATGGCAGACCGGCCATACTGCGCGCGGATCGTATCATCGAAAATCCTTCTATATAGGTGTCACTAGCTGGCAAGAAACCGAAGTGACAGCATAGCATCGGCATAAAAGGGCTGGTGGGCAATTTTCCACGTCAGAAGGCTGTTTCTGTGCGCTTTTTCGCCCAGAAATGTCTGCTTTTAACCCGTTCGATTAAAAAAAAGGCATCTGGCAATTATTTTTAAAGAAATGCTTGTCAGCCCGGCAGAAC